>CAZRFC010000254.1:0-6444 GCA_964598975.1 uncultured Mycobacterium sp.
GAGTACACCGGTGCGCACACCTGATCGGCGCCGGACTTGACTGACGTTACGAAACGCATAAGGGAACGGCGGTTGTAGGACTCCGGAAAACCTTTGCGGTGCATCAGGTTCCGGCGGGTCAATTCCGCGTTCGGATAGAGAAAACCATCGGTGGTGACCAGGTCGACGCGAGGGTGGTCATCCCAGCGGGACAGCAGCGCCTGCAGCACGCGCGAGGTGGTCGACTTGCCGACCGCGACGCTGCCGGCGACGCCGAGGACGAACGGAACCGGTCGGTCCGGATTCTGTCTCGGCTCGCCGAGGAATTCGTCGGTGGCGGCGAACAAGCCCTGGCGGGCGGCCACCTGAAGGTGGATGAGCCGGGCCAGCGGCAGGTAGACCTCTTCCACCTCGAGCAGGTCGATTTGTTCGCCCAGGCCGCGCAAGCCGAGCAGCTCTTCCTCGGTGAGTTTGAGCGGAGTGGCCATGCGCAGGGCGCGCCAGTCACTGCGGTCGAACTCCACGTAGGGGCTGGGTTCGTTCAGCCGGGCCATGGCACAAGTCTTGCAGTTAGCGTGAACGGCATGGAGCCAGACCACCTCATTCGCGAATACCTGTTGCTCGGTTTGCGGTTCGACCGCATCGAGGAGGGCTATGTCGACTCCTTCACCGGCGATCAGCGACTACGCCGCCAGGTGGCCAACGAGCCCGCGCCGGAACCCGCCGAACTCGCTGCCCAGGCCCGGCGGCTGCTGGCCGCGGTACCGGAAGTGCCTCGGACCGCCGGGTTCACCGAGCAGCGCGCCGAGTTCGTCGCCGCGCATCTGCGTGCGCTGGCCTGCTCGGCGCGCAAATTCGCCGGTGAGGACGTCGGGTTCGTCGATGAGGTCCGCGATTACTTCGACGTCGAAATCAGTCGCGGCGACCCGGAGCGCTACCGGGCGGCGCACGAGCGGATCAGCGAGGTCCTCGGCGGCACCGGCCCACTGGCGGATCGGATCGAAACGAACCGGATCGCCGACGAACTGCCCCCCGAGCGCCTCGAGGACGCCATCCACGCCTTCTCCAGCGCCCTGCGGGACATCGTCCGCGCCACTTACCCGCTGCCCGACACCGAGACCGTTGCCTACGAGGTGGTCAGCGACAAGCCGTGGTCGGGTTTCAACTATTACGAGGGTGATTACCGCTCCCGGGTGGCGGTCAACTCCGACCTCAAGCAGCAGCTGTCCCATCTGCCCGGATTGATCGCCCACGAGTCCTATCCGGGCCACCACACCGAACACTGCCGTAAAGAGGAAAGGCTGGTCGCCGGCCTCGGCCATGGCGAGCAGACCATCTTCCTGGTGAACACCCCGCAGTGCCTGATGGCTGAAGGTCTGGCCGACCTCGCGCTGTATGCGGCGGTGGGACCGGGTTGGGGCGCCTGGGCGAGCGAAATCTACGCCGATCTGGGCCTGCGGTTCGACGGGGAGCGGGCTGAAGCGCTGGCCGCCGCCCGGGCGGAGTTGGCCGAGGTCCGCCAGGACGCCGCCCTGATGCTGCACGACGAGCACCGCGACGTCGACGAGGTGTCCGCCTTTCTGCAGCGGTGGTTGCTGGTGAACGACACCAGGGCGCGCCAATCTCTTCGGTTCCTGTCCTCCCCGCTGTGGCGGGCTTACACCAGCACCTACATCGAGGGCTACCGCCTGCTGCGCGGCTGGCTTGACGCCCGGCCGGCCGGCGTGGGCGTGACGGAGCGGTTCGGCAGGCTGCTCGACGAGCCGCTCATCCCTTCATCGCTGCGGGCTGAGGTTTCCGACGTCAACTGACGGCCTGCCCGGTGTGCGGTTTCGTGCGCAACACGCCGCCCCGGGCGTCGGAATTCGCACACTCGGCCGGGCGGGACACCGGGTGCGGCCGCCGACTACGATTTGCGCCATGACGACCGACGCCATCCTGCCCGCCGCGACCGCACCGGGTGCCGACTATGCCGCGACCGCCAGCGAGGCCTACCGGGCGGCGATGACGGTCATCGAGTCCGTGGAGCCGCGGATCGCCGCGGCCACCGCTAAAGAACTCGACGACCAGCGCAGTTCGCTGAAGCTGATCGCCAGCGAGAACTACGCCTCCCCGGCGGTGCTGCTGACCATGAGCACCTGGCTGTCGGACAAATACGCCGAAGGGACCGTCGGACACCGGTTCTACGCCGGCTGCCAGAACGTCGACGAGATCGAGTCGATCGCCACCGAGCACGCCCGCGAACTATTCGGAGCCCCCTACGCCTACGTCCAACCGCACTCCGGGATCGACGCGAACCTGGAGGCGTTCTGGGCGATTCTGGCCACCAGTGTCGAGGCGCCCGCCCTCGGCGAGGCCGGCGTCAAGAACGTCAACGACCTCTCCGAGGCCGAGTGGGAGCGGCTGCGCGCCAAGCTGGGCAGTCAGCGGCTGATGGGTATGTCGCTGGACGCCGGCGGCCACCTCACCCACGGTTTCCGGCCGAACATCTCCGGGAAGATGTTCCAGCAGCGCAGCTATGGAACCAACCCGGAGACCGGGCTGCTCGACTACGACGCCATCGCGGCGGCGGCCCGAGAGTTCAAGCCGCTGATCCTGGTGGCCGGTTACTCGGCCTACCCGCGGCGGGTCAACTTCGCGAAGATGCGTGAGATCGCCGACGAGGTGGGCGCGACCTTCATGGTCGATATGGCGCACTTCGCCGGTCTGGTGGCGGGGAAGGTGTTCGCCGGCGACGAGGATCCGGTTCCGCACGCCCACGTCGTCACCACCACCACCCACAAGTCGCTGCGCGGTCCGCGCGGCGGCCTGGTACTGGCCACCGCGGAGTACTCCGACGCCGTCGACAAGGGCTGCCCGATGGTCCTCGGCGGGCCGCTGTCCCACGTGATGGCGGCCAAGGCGGTGGCGTTCGCCGAAGCACGTCAGCCGTCCTTCCGGGCCTACGCCCAGCGGGTTGCCGACAACGCGCAGGCCTTCGCCGACGGTCTCATGCGCCGCGGGGCCAAGCTGGTCACCGACGGCACCGACAACCACATCGTGCTGCTGGACGTGCAGAATTTCGGCCTGACCGGCCGGCAGGCCGAGTCGGCGCTGCTGGACTCCGGCATCGTCACCAATCGCAACTCGATCCCGGCCGACCCCAATGGCGCCTGGTACACCAGCGGTATCCGCTTCGGGACCCCGGCGCTGACCACCCGGGGCTTCGGTCCCGCCGAGTTCGACCGGGTGGCCGAACTTGTGGTGGAGGTGCTGTCCAACACCACCGCGGAGGCGACCTCGAAAGCCAAGTACAACCTGGTCGACCAGACCGCCGACTGGGTGCGGTCAGCGGCCGCCGAGTTGCTCGACGCCAACCCGCTCTATCCGGGTCTGACGCTGTAACGGACGCCCGGTAACTAATTCAGAACGTTCGGTGCGCCGATTTCTGGACACCCGTTAACATCGGTTACAGTTACCGCATGGCACAGAAACCTGTCGCGAACGCGTTCACCCTGGAGCTTGAGCCGGTTGTCGCCGACAATCTGGCCCGCTACCTGCAGACCGCCGACGAGTGGTACGCCCACGAGTACGTCCCGTTCGACGAGGGCCGCAACTTCGCCTTCCTCGGCGGCGAGGACTGGACCCCCGCCCAGGCGACGCTGCCCACGGAGGTGGTCGACGCCGTCGAGGTGCTGCTCATCACCAAGGACAACCTGGCCGGCTACCACCGCGAGATCGTCGAGCACTTCATCCTCGAGGACAAGTGGGGCCGCTGGATCGGCCGGTGGACCGCCGAGGAGAACCTCCACGCCATCGCCCTGCGCGAATACATGATGGTGACCCGCAACTTCGACCCGGTGGCCGATGAGCAGGTCCGGGTCAACCACGTCATGCGCGGTTATCGGGCGAGCAACTACACCCAGATCGAGACGCTGGTGTTCATGGCCCTCTACGAGCGCGCCCACGCCGTCTACACCCGCAACCTCGAGGCCAAAATCGACGAGCCCGTACTCAAGCGCCTCGTCGGCCGGATCGCCGCCGACGAGGAACGCCACGCGGAGTTCTTCGACAATCTGGTCATGCACTGCGTCGAGCACCACCGCGACTCCACCATTTCCGCGATCGCCCGGCGCTCGATCGCCGTCCCGGTCGTCGGCGACGACATCTTGGAGTACCGGGAGACCAAACTGCGCACCGTCGCCGAATCCGGGGTGTTCAACGAGGAGTTGGCGGCCAAGGTTCTGCTCGACGCGATCGCGGGCTGGGGCCTCGCCGACGAGCCTCTGCTCAAGAAGCGCATCGCCGCCTGACGCACCCGGCGCGCCTCACCGGCGCGAGGTCACAGGCGGGTAACGTCGGTTTCGATGGCCAGGGAGCCTTCGGCTCGGGTGGCCACGAGCCGAGGAGCGCATGTGACCGATCTCCACTCGCCCATCCGGACGTACGTGCTTGACACTTCCGTCCTTCTCTCAGACCCGTGGGCGTGCACCCGTTTCGCCGAGCACGAAGTGGTCGTGCCACTGGTGGTGATCAGCGAGTTGGAGGCCAAACGCCACCACCACGAGTTGGGCTGGTTCGCCCGTCAGGCCCTGCGGCTCTTCGACGACATGCGACTCGAACACGGCCGGCTCGACCAGCCCATTCCTGTTGGGGGACAGGGCGGCACTCTGCACGTCGAGCTCAACCACACCGATCCCTCGGTCCTGCCGAGCGGATTTCGGACCGGCACCAATGACGCCCGCATCCTGGCCTGTGCCGCCAATCTGGCCGCCGAGGGCAAGCGGGTCACGCTGGTCAGCAAGGACATCCCGCTCCGGGTCAAGGCCGGCGCCGTGGGCCTGCCTGCCGACGAGTACCACGCACAGGACGTCGTCACCTCCGGTTGGACCGGCATGACCGAACTCGATACCACCGGCGACGAGATCAGCACCCTCTTCGCCGATGGTGAGATCGACCTCTACGAGGCCCGAAACCTGCCCTGCCACACCGGTGTTCGCCTACTCGCCGGTAGCTCGCATGCGCTGGGCCGGGTCAACGCCGATAAGCGCGTCCAACTGGTGCGCGGTGACCGGGAGGTATTCGGGTTGCGGGGCCGGTCGGCCGAACAGCGGGTCGCATTGGACCTGCTGCTCGACGAATCGGTCGGCATTGTGTCCCTCGGCGGCAAGGCCGGCACCGGCAAGTCCGCGCTGGCATTGTGCGCCGGCCTCGAGGCCGTGCTGGAGCGGCGCAGCCAGCGCAAGGTCGTGGTGTTCCGGCCGCTGTATGCGGTCGGCGGGCAGGAACTGGGATATCTGCCCGGCAGCGAGAGCGACAAGATGGGCCCGTGGGCGCAGGCGGTTTTCGACACCCTGGAGGGGCTGGCCAGTCCGGCGGTGCTCGAGGAGGTGCAGTCCCGCGGCATGCTGGAGGTGCTGCCCCTGACCCACATCCGCGGCCGGTCGTTGCACGACTCCTTCGTCATCGTCGACGAGGCGCAGTCGCTGGAGCGCAACGTGCTGCTGACGGTGCTTTCCCGCCTCGGCGCCGGCTCCCGGGTGGTGCTCACCCACGACGTCGCGCAACGCGACAACCTGCGCGTCGGCCGGCACGACGGGGTGGCTGCGGTCATCGAGAAACTCAAGGGACATCCCCTGTTCGCCCATATCACCCTGATGCGCAGCGAACGGTCTCCGATCGCCGCCCTGGTCACCGAGATGTTGGAGGAGTTCAGCCCCGAGGTGCTGCCGTAGACTGACCGCCGTGCTGCGCCGACTGTCCCTGGTTGCTGCGGCACTGCTCTTGAGTGGGTGCGCGTCGGACTCGGCGACGTCCGATGCCGCCCCGGTGGACTGCGCGGTGGACAAATGTGTGGCGTTCACCTTCGACGACGGTCCAACGCCCTACACCGATCGGCTCGTGAGCGTTCTCAACGATGCAGGCGCCAAGGCCACCTTCTTCATGATCGGCAACAAGGTCGCGGCCAACCCGGATGGGGCCAGACGGGTGGCCGAGGCCGGCATGGAGATCGGCAACCACACTTGGGAACACCCCAACATGACGACGATCCCGGAACGGTACGTGCCGGCGCAGTTGACCAAGGCGCAGGAGGCGATCTCCGCCGCCACCGGACACACCCCGAAGTTGTGGCGGCCCGCCGGCGGGCTGACCAACGACGCGGTCAACGCCGTCGCCGCCGCAGACGGTCTGGCCGGAATCCTCTGGGATGTGATCCCTTTCGACTGGATCAACGACTCCGACACCGCCGCCACGCGGTACATGCTGATGACCCAGATCAAACCCGGTTCAGTGGTGTTGTTCCATGACTCGTACTCCTCGACCGTCGACCTGGTCCAGCAGTTTTTGCCAGTGCTCAAAGCCAACGACTACCACCTGGTGACGGTCAGCCAACTCCTTGGCGACCGCGCCCCCGGAAGCCTCTACGGCGGCCGGGAGAACGGCCCGCCGGTCAACCTTCTGCACGACATTCCGGCCGCCGACATC
>CAZRFC010000255.1:0-6401 GCA_964598975.1 uncultured Mycobacterium sp.
GCCGGAGCGCTGTGGACCGTGCGGCGCACCCTGTGGCCGGTTCGAGCAGGTGATTGATCTCGCCACCCAGATCAAGGACCTGCCCCGACATCTGGGCATCCATTCCGGCGGCATGGTGATCTGTGACCGGCCGATCGCTGACGTGTGTCCGGTGGAGTGGGCCCGGATGGCCGACCGCAGTGTTCTGCAGTGGGACAAAGACGACTGTGCCGCAATCGGTTTGGTGAAGTTCGACCTGCTCGGTCTGGGCATGCTGTCGGCCCTGCACTATGCGATCGACCTGGTCGCCGAGCACAAGGGCATCGAGGTCGACCTGGCCAAACTGGACCTGTCCGAGCATGCCGTTTATGAGATGTTGCAGCGCGCGGACTCGGTCGGGGTGTTCCAAGTGGAGTCCCGCGCGCAGATGGCCACCTTGCCCCGGCTGAAACCGAGGGTGTTCTACGACCTCGTGGTCGAGGTGGCGCTGATCCGCCCCGGCCCGATCCAGGGCGGATCGGTGCATCCCTATATCAAGCGCCGCAACGGCGTGGAACCGGTTGTCTACGACCATCCGTCGATGGAGTCCGCGCTGCGAAAAACGTTGGGCGTGCCACTGTTCCAGGAGCAATTGATGCAGCTTGCGGTGGACTGCGCCGGCTTTTCACCCGCCGAGGCCGATGAGTTGCGTCGCGCCATGGGGTCCAAGCGTTCCACCGAGAAGATGCGCCGATTGCGGAGTCGGTTCTACGCCGGGATGGAGCGCCTGCACGGCATCAACGGCGAGGTGGCCGACCGGATCTACGAGAAGTTGGCGGCATTCGCCAATTTCGGCTTCCCGGAGAGTCATTCGCTGTCCTTCGCTTCGCTGGTGTTCTATTCCTCCTGGTTCAAGCTGCACCATCCCGCGGCGTTCTGCGCGGCATTGCTGCGGGCCCAGCCGATGGGGTTCTACTCCCCGCAGTCGCTGGTCGCCGACGCCCGTCGGCACGGGGTGGAAGTGCACCGACCCGATGTCAACGCCAGCCTGTCCCACGCCACCCTCGAGAATGCCGGACTCGATGTCCGTCTCGGCCTGGCCGCCGTGCGGCACATCGGAGCGGAACTGGCCCAGCGCATCGTTGACGAACGGGAGGCCGGCGGCCCCTATGAATCCCTGCTGGATCTGACCGGGCGCGTTCAGCTTTCGGTTCCCCAGGCCGAATCACTGGCCACCGCGGGTGCACTGGGTTGCTTCGGGGTCACCCGGCGGGAGGCTCTGTGGGCGGCCGGCGCGGCCGCCGCCGAGCGCCCCGATCGGCTGCCCGGGGTGGGCTCGTCATCGCAGGTTCCCGCCCTGCCCGGCATGAGCGATGTGGAACTCGCCGCCGCCGACGTCTGGGCCACCGGCGTCTCACCCGACAGCTACCCGACGCAGTTCCTGCGCGCCGATCTCGAAGCGCTGGGAGTCACCCCGGCCGAGCGGTTGGCGTCGCTTCCCGACGGGAGCCGTGTGCTGGTCGCCGGTGCGGTCACCCACCGGCAGCGCCCGGCCACGGCCCGGGGTGTCACGTTCGTCAATCTCGAAGACGAGACCGGCATGGTCAATGTGCTCTGCACGCCGGGGCTGTGGGCCCGACACCGGCGCGTGGCCCAGACCGCACCGGCCCTGCTGATCCGCGGCCAGGTGCAGAACGCCAGTGGCGCGGTGACCGTGGTGGCCGAGCGCATCGGACGGCTGGCGATGACGGTGGACTCCCGGTCCCGGGACTTCCGCTAAGTTCAAGCTGAGAATTCGCTGACGGTTTCCCAAGTCGGCGGAGACCCACCTGCTGGTATGCATTTTCCCAGCGCAACTGGCCTGTTCAGAGGTTTTCCTCGCATTCAAACCGGCGGTACATTATGTGAACCTGAACATCACGGCCGTCGCCACGGCGACGTCCGACCGGGGAACGTCCGACTGGGGGGAGCGCAGCATGATGACCGAGACCGAACTGCAGTTGGCCATCTACGTCGAAGGCATCCTCCGCACCCGTGGCTACGCCGATGTCGCCAACACCGTTGCGAACGTCGTCGAGATCGAGGCGGAACGCCATGCCCGAATGATGCAGCCCCGCATGGATTTGCTCGACGCCTGCTGACCGCCTCGCGGTTTCGGCAGCGGGGACCCGCCGTAGTCTCCTGTGCATGACACTCAACCTCACCGCCGATGAAGTCCTGACCACCACCCGATCGGTACGAAAGCGTCTCGACTTCGACAAGCCGGTTCCCCGCGAGGTCCTGATGGAGTGTCTGGACATCGCCCTGCAGGCGCCCACCGGATCCAACTCCCAGGGCTGGCAGTGGATGTTCATCGAGGATCCCGCCAAGAAACTAGCCCTGGCCGACATCTACCGGGCCAACGCCACCCCGTATCTGGATCTCCCCAAGCCCGAGCGTGGCGACATCCGCGACCAGCAGATCGACGCCGTCATGAACTCCGCGAAGTACCTCAACGAGAACATGGAAAAGGCGCCGGTGATGATGATCCCACTGCTGGAGGGTCGCCCGGACAACGTGCCGGTGGGCATGCAGGCCTCCTACTGGGGTTCGCTGCTGCCGGCGGTGTGGAGTTACATGCTGGCACTGCGGGCGCGCGGGCTCGGGACGGCCTGGACCACCCTGCACCTCATCGGCGACGGTGAGAAGCGGGCCGCAGATCTGCTGGGCATCCCGTTCGACGACTACACCCAGGGTGGGCTGTTCCCCATCGCCTACACCAAGGGCACCGACTTCAAGCTGGCCAAGCGCCTACCGGCCGAGCAGCTGACCCACTGGGACACTTGGTAATTCACTGAGGCTGCGTCGTGTCTTGTGAGCCGGCGAACCCGTGCTGGCGCCACGCCTCGTAGGCGGCTACAGCCGCGGCGTTGGACAGATTCAGTGACCGCCGCCCCGCGAGCATCGGGATCCGCACCCGTTCGGTGATACGCGGATCGTTCAGTGTCTCGTCGTCCAGGCCGGTGGGTTCCGGGCCGAAGAGTAAGACGTCGCCTGGCGCGTAACGGATTTCGGCGAAGGACTTGGTGGCGTGCGCGGTGAAGGCGAACACCCGCGCGTTCCCGATCGCGCCCCACGCCTCATCCAGGCTCCCATGCACGGTCACCGAAGCCAGGTCGTGGTAGTCCAGGCCGGCGCGACGAAGCTTCGGCTCGGACAGGTCGAAACCCAGCGGTTCCACCAGATGCAGTTCGCAGCCGGTTGCCGCGACCATCCGGATCGCGTTGCCGGTGTTCGGGGCGATGCGGGGCGAGTAGAAGAGGATTTTGAACACGGGCAGCAGGACCGCTAACGATCCTGGCCGTCGATCAGACTCCGGATCAAATCGACGATCCGCTGCTGGCCCGCAGCGGTTGCGTCGAACTTCCCGCGCATTTCGATGAAGCCGCGGTCAACCCGCTCGAACCCACGATCAACTTGATCACGCAGATCGACGAAGTCCTGACGCAGAGCGTTGAAGCTCGCGGTGGTGGCGTTTCGGAAGTCGCGGATCTCGGTGCGGATCTCGGCGACGTCGCGGTCGGCCGCACCGGCGAGCATCCTGGCTGCGGCGGCGTCCCGTTCGGCTGCCTGAAGCCGCCGCCTGATCTCCCCGAGATCATCTGCACCCACGGCAAAAAGACTACCGCCGCGGCGGCCTCGGCGGCCGCTCCGGAACTCCGGACCCTGTGCACAAGAGGCGATGACGTCAGAGCGTGTTCTTGACGACGGTTCCGTCTTTCACGATCAGTGCGATGTTGGCGTCCGGGTCGGACAGCAGACCGAGATTCGTCGTGGGATCACCGTCGATCACAAGCAGATCCGCCCACGCCCCGACGCTGATCTCCCCGAGTCGCGCCGCCCGGTAGGGATCGCGGTCACCGGACAGGCGGAACAGTGCGGCATTGCCGGAGGTGACCATCTTGAGCGCCTCGATGTTGGTGAAGTACTCACCCAACCGCGCCACCATGTCGCTCTGCCGCGCGTTGTTCTGCGGTTCGAACAGCAGATCGGTGCCCCAGGCCAGTTTCACCCCGTGTTTCTTGGCCCACCGATACACCTGCCCGGTTCCCTCGCAGACCTCCCGGTTCTTCGCCGTCCTGTCGGGATCGGGGAAGGTGTGGTCATGGTCGTTGAACGGCTGAGTCGAGAGCCACACGTCGCGCTCGGCCAGCAACGCGACGGTGGGTTCATCGGCCAGGTGGCCGTGCTCGATGGACTTGACGCCGGCCTCGACCGCACGCCGGACACCGGCGACGTTGTAGACGTGCGTGCAGACATAGGTGCCGTAGTCTGCGGCGGCCTCGACCGCCGCCCGTAGTTCGGTCGCGGTGAACTGCAGGGTGTACAGCGGGTCGTAAATCGACGCGACCCCGCCGCCGGCCATCAGTTTGATCTGCGATGCCCCGAGTTTGAGTTGTTCGCGCACCGCGGCAGTCACCCGGTCCGCGCCGTCGGCGACACGCAGGAATCCGATCTGCTCGGGCCGGGACTCCCTGCCGCCCAGCGCCGTCGGCGGCTCGAACTGGAAGCCGAAGTCGCCGTGCCCGGCCGTCTGCGAGATCGCCGCCTGGCTGGGGTAGATCCGCGGCCCAAGGGCAGGCTCGGCGTCGATGACGTTCTTGATGCCGACGGTGTCCCCGGCGACGTCGCGGACGGTGGTGAAACCGCGCAGAAGAACATCTTTGGCCCGCACCACTGTGGCCGCCGCGAGTTGAGACTGGGTGGCTGTGAACAGGTCGGCCATGGTGTTGGCCATCCCCACCAGGTGGACGTGGGCATCGCTCATCCCCGGCATGAGGACCCGGCCGGCGCCGTCGATCACCGTCATATCCGGGTCTTCGGCAATCGATGAGGTGTCGACCGCGGCGATAGTGCGACCCTCGACCAGAACGTGCCCGGCGAACAGGCGGTCGGAGACGCCGTCGAATATCTGGACGTTCTTTACTAGCAGGCGGCCCGCCTCACTGCTCATGCGACAACTCACTCTCGGTCTTTTCGGCCTCTTCGTCGGTCTGTGATCCGTCGGCCTCGTCCGCGGGTTCATCCGGTCCGATCAGGGCCACCCCGACGAGATAGATGGTGATGAAGACCAGCATGAAGATGACGCCGAATCCGCCCGCCCAGCCCGCGAGCAACACGGCGACAAAACACGAGTACAGCCACCAACGCTGGAACTTTGAGAGCATCGCCTACCTGACCGACTTGAGGCGGATCTTCCAGCGCACCAAACCCAGATACAGCACGCACAAGCCACCCAACATCGCCATGTCGAACCACCAACTCGAACCGGTGTGCTTCCACCACCGGTCCTTCGGTGTCAGCGGCCCGGGCACCAGGTTGACCAGGTCCACCGTGGACGCCGATGCGGCGAAGCCCCAGCGGGCCGGCGTGAACCAGGAAAGCTGATCGAGGACAAGACGATTGGTGACCGGAACCATGCCGCCGGAGAACACCAACTGACTCATGATCGCCACCACCAGCAGTGGCATGATCTGTTCGTTGGACTTCGCGATCGCCGACAACAGCAGGCCGAGGTTCGCCGAGGCAACACAGGTGGCGGCGATGGTGACGAACAACTCCAGCGACGGATTGCCCAGTGCGACGGCGCCCTTGGTGGGACCGCCCTTGCCCCACACCACGATCGAGACCATGATCGCCGACTGCAGCACCGCGAACAGCGTGTAGACGCAGACCTTGGCCAGCAGGTACGCGGTCGTCGACAATCCGACCGCCTGTTCGCGCCGGAAGATGGCGCGCTCGCTGATCAGGTCGCGGATGGTCAGCGCGGTCCCCATGAAGACGGCGCCGACGTTGAGGAACACCAGAATCTGTCCGGGTTCGTTCGGTGAGCCGCCCATCGGGTCCGGGACGCCGAACCCGACGTCGCCGGGCACCGCCAGCGACAGCACGCCCATGATGAACGGCAGCAGAGCTAGGAAGAAGAAGTAGCCGCGGTCGGAGATGATCAGTCGCGCCTGGCGCCGCACGATGGTGGAGAACTGCCGCCGCAGGCTGGTGTGCACCGGCTCGCCGAGGTCGGAGGGTGCTTCCACCGGCGGTGGTGGCGGCTGCGGGCCGGTGCGCGCCACATACCGGTCGTTGGCCGCCTGCGGGTCGCCGGCGACGGTGCTGAAGATGTCGGCCCAGTTCGTCGTCCCCATCGCCGGGCCGATCTCGCTGGGCGGCCCGCAAAACGCGGTCTTGCCGCCCGGAGCCAGGAGCAGCACCTGATCGCACACATCGAGGTAGGTCAGCGAGTGGGTGACCACCAGCACCACGCGGCCGGCGTCGGCCAGGTCGCGCAGCATGGTCATCACCTGGCGGTCCAGGGCGGGGTCCAGCCCCGAGGTCGGCTCGTCGAGGATCAGCAGCGACGGGCCGGTCAGCAGTTCCAGCGCCACCGAGGCGCGCTTGCGCTGACC
>CAZRFC010000256.1:0-6304 GCA_964598975.1 uncultured Mycobacterium sp.
GGCGGGCTGCCGCTGCTTCTTGCGATAGCTGTTGATGTAGGTGTTCGTCAGGATGCGGTACAGCCACGCCTTGAGGTTGGTGCCCTCCCGGAAGGACCGGAAACCCGAGTAGGCCTTGACCATGGTTTCCTGCACCAGGTCCTCGGCGTCGGCGGGATTGCGGGTCATCCGCAGCGCACCGCCGTAGAGCTGGTCCATCAGCGGGATGGCGTCACGCTCGAACCGAGCGGTCAGTTCGGCGTCGGTTTCCTCGCGGGCGTCTTCTATGTCGCTCATTGAGCTCTGATCCTAGGCTGTTGGTCCATGGGAACTTTCTCCGGCAAGACCATGTTCATCTCCGGCGCCAGCCGCGGTATCGGCCTGGCGATCGCCAAGCGGGTAGCCGCCGACGGCGCCAACGTCGCACTGGTGGCCAAGACCACTGAACCGCACCCGAAGCTGCCCGGCACCATCTACACCGCCGCCAAGGAGATCGAGGAGGCCGGCGGCCACGCCCTGCCCATCGTCGGCGACGTTCGTGACGGCGACTCCGTGGCCGCGGCCGTCGCCAAGGCCGTCGAGCAGTTCGGCGCCATCGACATCTGCGTGAACAACGCCAGTGCGATCAACCTCGGCTCCATCGAGGAAGTGCCGCTGAAACGCTTCGACCTGATGAACGGGATCCAGATCCGCGGCACCTACGCCGTGTCGCAGGCCTGCATACCGCACATGAAGGGCCGGGAGAACCCGCACATCCTCACCCTGTCCCCGCCGATCCGGATGGAGTCCAAGTGGCTGCGACCGACGCCGTACATGATGGCCAAGTACGGGATGACGCTGTGCGCGTTGGGCATTGCCGAGGAGATGCGGCAGTACGGCATCGCCTCGAACACGCTGTGGCCGCGCACCGCGATCGCCACCGCCGCGGTGCAGAACCTGCTCGGCGGCGACGAGATGATGAAACGCTCACGCAAACCCGAGGTGTACGCCGACTCCGCGTATGCGGTGCTGAGCAGGCCGGCCCGTGAGTTCACCGGCCATGCTCTGCTGTGTGAGGACGTGTTGCTGGATGCCGGCGTCACCGATCTTTCGGTCTACGACTGCGTCCCGGGTTCCGAGTTGGGGGTGGATTTCTGGGTGGACAGCCCGAATCCGCCGGGCTACGTCCAGTCGTAGACGAGGCCTCGTAGTGGACAAGGCTCAGTAGACAGGGCGAGTGCCTACCACCACCCGGACAAAGCGGTCCGCCGGTTCCGAAAGCCGCGAGAGTGAACCGAGAGTGAACTCAGCCCTTGCGACCCAGCCGACGCCAGCCGTGCCCGGCGAAGGCCCGCATCGCGGCCAGCGCGAACTTCCCCTGCTGGCGCGACGCCGAGTACCACATCATCTCCGACTTCTGGGTCGGGATCCGCGGCGCGGTGATGGCCTGCTGGCGGCAGAACTTGATCAGACCGTTGGCTCCGCCGGAGCGGTAGCCCATGCCGGATTCCTTCCAGCCGCCCATCGGCAGCGTGGGGCAGAACACGTTGGTCAGGGCGTCGTTGATGTTGACCGCGCCGCAGTCCAGGCGGCGGGCGATCCGCTCGCCGCGACCGGTGTCGCCGGTCCACACCGTCGCCGACAGCCCGTACTTCGAGTCGTTCGCCAACCGGATGGCCTCCTCCTCGTCGGCGACCTTGACCACCGGCAGCGTCGGCCCGAAGGTCTCCTCGGCGATGCAGGCCATCGACGCGTCGACGTCGGCGAGGACCGTCGGCTGGAAGAAGGTGCCCACCCCGGTGGGCTTGCCGCCGGTGAGGACCTTGGCGCCGGCGGCGACGGCCTCCTTCACGTGCCGGTCGACGATGTCGCGCTGCGCCTCGGTGGCCATCGCGCCGGTGTTGTAGGTGAAGTCGCTGCCCGACTCGCTGCCCTGCTGGATCTTGTTGACGTTGGCGGTCAGCTTGGCGACGAACTCGTCGTAGATCGGGGCCTCGACGTAGACCCGCTCCACCGAGATGCACACCTGGCCGGCGTTGAACATGCCGCCCCAGGCGATGCCGTTGGCGGCACGGTCGACGTCGGCGTCGGCCAGCACGATGGCCGGGTCCTTGCCGCCGAGTTCGAGGCTGAACGGGATCAGCCGCTCGGCGCAGGCGACCGCCACCTTCTTGCCGGTGGCCGTGGATCCGGTGAAGTGCACATAGTCGGAGTGCTCGATCACCGCGGCGCCGGTGGCACCGTAACCGGTGGTCAGTCCAAGCACCGGCGGGGCGCCGACCTCGTTCCAGCCGCGCACGAACTCGACGGCCGAAAGTGGGGTCACCTCAGAGGGTTTCAGCAGAACTGCCGCACCGGCGGCCAGCGCCGGCACCACGTCCAGGCCGAGCATGGCCAGCGGGAAGTTCCACGGCTCGATGATGCCGACCAGCGGGTAGGGCCGGTAGAGGGTGGTGAGCTTCTTGACCTTGAACAGCGGGCTGTGGGCCTTGGGATGCTTGTCGGCCAGGAACTCCTCGGCGTGGTTGGCCCAGTAGTTGATGGCGTCGGCCACCCCGACCGGCTCCAGGGCGGCGTCGATCCGGCTCTTGCCGGTCTCTGACATCAGGACATCGGTCAGGTGATCGGCGTTGTCCAGGATCCAGTCCTGCCATTTGAGCATCCACTTCTTGCGGCCGCGCCCGCCCATGGCCTCCCAGTCCTGCTGGTAGAGCCGCAGTTCCCGGGCCTTGGCAGCAACCATGTCGGAGTCGTCGATCGGCACCGAGCCGACCTCTGCGCCATTGGCGGGGTTGCGCACCGTGATGGTGTAGGCCTTCGATTCAGGGTGAGCGTCGACTGCAGTCATGGCTGGTCCTCCGGCTGGAATTGCGTTGCTACCGATGCTAGCCCGGGTTGGGCCCCTAGAACAGACCGACCGGTTGGTTGCCCGGCTCCACCGGCGCGATCAACTCCGGTCCGTTGTTTCGCACGTTGTTCACCAACGTCGACACCTCGCGCATCGCGATGCCGCCGATATCCGGCGGGGTGGCCAGCAGGTCGGCCGGCGCCGGCCGATCGGGGTCCAGCCAGCGCTCCCAGTCCGCTTCGGCGATCGGCAGCGGCATCCGGTCATGGATCCGGCCCAGCTGATCGACCGCGTCGGTGGTGATGATGGTGCACGTCAAGACGGGTTTGACGGCGGGTCCCGGCTTCCACGCCGACCACAGACCGGCCACCAGCAGCGGCTGCCCGTCGGCCCGGTGCAGGTAGTACGGCGTCTTGCGCGCCTTGGGGTTGTCCGGGTCGGGCATCCACTCGTAGTAGCCATCCATCGGGATCAGGCACCGCTTGTGCTCCGCGGCGGATCGGAACGCCGGTGAGGTGGTGACCTTGTCGGCTCGGGCGTTGATCAGTTGGGCCTTGGCGAGCGGCCGCCCGTCAGCGTCGGCTTTCACCCAGCTGGGCAGCAGGCCCCACCGCATCAGCCGCACACGCCGGGTCACTTCGTCGTCGGGGTCCCGAGAGTCACCGGCGTCCTGAGGGTCGCCGTGTCGGGCGACGACGGCGGCGACGTCGGTGGTGGGGGCGACGTTGTAATTGGGCCCCCAGGTGTCGTTGGAGGGAAACTCCTGCCCGGTCTCGTTGACCGCATCGATCATGACGGCCAGCGCCGCCGGGTCGGTAGTCACCGCGTAACGCCCACACATACCTCCATGGTGCCCCGCAAGGCAGGATGTAGCCCGTGAACCCGTGGCCGGCCCCGTCCGCTCCCGCGCCGGTCGACGCAACCGTGACGGTGCCGGGCTCGAAATCCCAGACCAACCGCACCCTGGTGCTGGCCGCACTGGCGGCCGCGCAGGGCGGCGGCGCCTCGACCATCGGCGGGGCACTGCGAAGCCGAGATACCGACCTGATGATCGGGGCACTGCAGACGCTGGGCCTGGAGGTCAGCGGTGAGGGCACCGAACTGGCCGTCGACGGCGGACTGAACCCGGGACCGCAGGCCACCGTCGACTGCGGCCTTGCCGGCACCGTGCTGCGGTTCCTGCCGCCACTGGCGGCCCTGAGCAACGCGACGGTCCGCTTCGACGGCGACGAGCAGGCCCGCGCCAGGCCGATCGCTCCCCTGCTCGACGCACTGCGCGGCCTGGGCGTGGACATCGACGGGGACGGCCTACCGTTCGCGGTGCGCGGGCGGGGCGCGGTGGCAGGCGGGCCGGTACGCATCGACGCCTCCGCCTCCTCGCAGTTCGTCTCCGGCCTACTGCTGTGCGGGGCGGCCTTCACCGACGGGGTGGAGGTGCTCCACACCGGCACCTCGGTGCCCTCGGCCCCGCATATCGAGATGACGGTGGCGATGCTGGGCCAGGCCGGGGTCGACGTCGACGACGCGACACCCAACCGTTGGGCGGTGGCACCGGGCCGGGTGGCCGCCCGGCACTGGGACGTCGAACCGGATCTGTCCAACGCTTTGCCGTTCCTGGCCGCAGCCGTCGTGACCGGCGGGACGGTGCGCATCGCCGGCTGGCCGGCAGCGAGTGTGCAACCCGCAGACCACATCCTGACGATCCTGCGTTTGACCGGTTCGACTGTGCGCCAATCCGATTCGGCGCTAGAAATCATCGGACCGCCGAGCTACCGGGGCTTCGACATCGACCTCCACGACGTCGGCGAGCTGACCCCGTCGGTGGCGGCCCTTGCCGCGCTGGCCGAACCCGGCTCGGTGTCGCGACTGACCGGCATCGCGCACCTGCGCGGCCATGAGACCGACCGGCTGGCGGCCCTTTCCGCCGAGATCAACCGCCTCGGCGGTGACTGCGTGGAGACCCCCGACGGCCTCGTGATCACCGCGGCGCCACTGCACGCCGGGGTGTGGCAGTCCTACGCCGACCACCGGATGGCCACCGCCGGGGCGATCATCGGCCTGCGGGTTCCCGGGGTGTCGGTGGAAGACATCGGTACCACCGCCAAGACACTGCCGGACTTTCCGGGCCTGTGGGCGGCGATGCTTGCCGGGCCGGCCGGGAGCCGCTAGTTGAGTCGCCGGCTGGACTACGACGAGTCCGACGTCCGCGTCCGGGCCGGCCGGAGTTCGCGGCCGCGCACCAAGACCCGCCCCGAACACGCCGACGCCCAAACCGCCATGGTGGTCACCGTGGACCGCGGCCGGTGGGGTTGCGTGCTCGACGGTGACCCGCAGCGCCCGGTGACCGCGATGCGGGCCCGTGAACTTGGCCGCACCCCGATCGTCGTCGGCGACGAGGTTGAGGTGGTCGGCGACCGGTCCGGGCGGCCCGACACCCTGGCCCGGATCGTGCGCCGAGCCGAACGACGAACGGTGTTGCGCCGCACCGCCGACGACACCGACCCCACCGAACGAGTGGTGGTGGCCAACGCCGACCAGATGATGGTCGTCGTCGCGCTGAGCGACCCGCCACCGCGCACCGGACTGGTCGACCGGGCGCTGATCGCGGCCTACACCGGCGGGGTGCGGCCAATCCTGTGCCTGACCAAGACCGACCTGGCCCCGGCCGCTCCGTTCGCCGAACAGTTCGCCGATCTCGACCTCACCATCGTGGCCGCCGGCCGTGACGAATCCGTGGAGGCGGTGCGGGATCTGCTCACCGGACGCATCACGGTGCTGCTCGGCCATTCCGGTGTCGGCAAGTCGACGCTGGTGAATCGCCTTGTCCCACAAGCCGACCGGGCCATCGGGGCGGTCTCCGGGGTCGGCAAGGGCAAGCACACTTCCACCCAGTCGGTGGCGCTGCCACTGCCCGGCGGCGGCTGGGTGATCGACACCCCGGGGATCCGCTCGTTCGGGCTGGCCCACATCAGACACGATGACGTCATGCTGTCGTTCTCGGACCTGGCCGACACCGTCGCCGACTGCCCGCGCGGGTGCGGACACCGCGGACCCCCCGCCGACCCGGAATGCGCGCTGGACGGTTTGACCGGGCCGCAGGCCCGCCGGGTCGCCGCGGCCCGGCGACTGCTGCAGGTTTTGGACGAAAGCACCGCGTACTAGACACTCGAGAAGGAGCAGCAATGAGCACGATCGGTCCGAACACCGTCCCGATGATCACCCTCAACGACGGCAACCACATCCCGCAGTTGGGGTTCGGTCTGTACCAGGTGCCGCCGGAGGACACCGCCGCGGTGGTCAAGGAGGCCCTCGACATCGGCTACCGGCACCTCGACACCGCGCAGATGTACGGCAACGAGGAGGGCGTGGGCCGGGGCATCCACGAGGCCGGCCTGGACCGCCCGCAGGTGTACATCACCAGCAAGCTCAACAACGGCTTCCACCGGCCCGATGACGCCCGGCGCGCCTTCGACGAGACCCTGCGCGCACTGGGAACCG
>CAZRFC010000257.1:0-5524 GCA_964598975.1 uncultured Mycobacterium sp.
GAGGAATCACCACCATGACCGATTCAACAGAGGCCATCACTGACACGAGCCTCGCGCCGGCTCCGGCGACTGAGGTCGCCCATCGAAACACACGGCTCTACCAGGTCCTGGCCTGGGTGGGCATCGTGGCCGGCATCCTGTTCATCGTCGGGGCGGTCTTTGTCTCCGGGTTCTTGGCAGGCAGGACCGCAGACGGCTACGGGTGGCACCGAGGCGCGCAGAGCGGCCAGATGCAACCCGGCGGCCCGATGGGCGGCGGCTGCCCGATGATGCAGATGCAGCCTGGCGGCGTGGGACAAGGCGGCATGATGCCCGGGATGATGCCCGGGGGCATGGGACCGGGCGGTATGAGAGGCCCGACTCCGAGCTCACCAACCCCGATGCAACCACCGGCCGGACAACGCTAAGGCGTTCATTCGCCGCGGCGCCGATGGGTGTGGCCCAGAGGCGTGACGCCGAGGAGAGCCGATGAAGAAACATTCGCTGATCGCGACGGCGCGACATCTTCTCGCTCACGCTGCGACCGCCTCGAGCGGTCGCAGTGCTGAAACCGTGTACGGGGGACACGAACATGTCCTGCGGCACACCCTCATCGCCCTCATGCAGGGGCGTTCGCTGGCCGAACACGACAGCGAGGGCGAAGCGACCATCTACGTGATCCATGGGCGAGTGCGACTGAGCACCGACGATGCCCACTGGGACGGGATGACCGGCGATCTGCTCGAATTGCCCCCATCACGGCACCGACTCGACGCCCTCGAAGACTCGGCCATCCTGCTGAGCGTGGTCAAACCCGAAGCATTGGACAGCGCTGACGACCGCGATAAACGGCGGTAGTCGATGAATTACCGCTTTACGTCGCTGGTGTGACGTCGAGCTCGGTGTACATGCCGGAGCCGTAGTGCCCGGCGATGTTGCAGAACAGTTCGTAGCGTCCCGGGGTGAGAGTGAGGGTGGTCCAGCCCATGGTTCCCGGGGCGATCCCGTCGCCCTCGCCGGCACCGCAGGTTTGGGCGGCTTCACCGAGGCTGCCGGTTTCGTCGACTTCCCAGTTGTTGCCGATGGGTCGCTGGCCGGGGTTCTGTCCCGAGCCCAGGGGCATGACCATGACCTCGTGGGCGAGCATGCCGCTGTTGGCGACGCGAAGAGAGACCTGTCCGGCGGGCACCGAGGTCGGGTTGATGGTCAGGCGCATCATGCCCATCCCCATCCCGGGGCTATTGGGCCACGCTCCTTGCGGACCCATCATGGGTCCGCCGTTCATGCCCGGCCCCATCATGGGCCCGCCGTTCATACCCGGCCCCATCATGCCGGGGCCCATCATGGGTCCGCCGTTCATGCCGGTGGGTGTAGTCAAGTGGCTTGGCCCCATTGATGGTCGCGAATTTTGGCCCCGATCATTCCCCGTCCGCCGGCTCCTTCGAGAAGGGTCCGGGCGTCGATGTCGAACCGTTGCGGCTTAGGGAGAGAACCGGCCCTGGCCCGGCAGCTGCACCAGCACCACCAGCGACCGCCACCTATGTCGTCGGCGGACTGGTCGATCACACGCATGTCGTCACCATCGACCGGAACCATCAGAGCTGGCCCAATCCTCGAAGTGACGGCCAGGTCCTCTGGTCTCGGTGTCCGCTAATCGGGGGACAGCCCGGTACTCCTGTTGATCCTCCATTTGGCGGACAAGGCCGCGAGGGGTTGGCGGCGATCGTTGTTGCGATCCCTCCGACAGTCCCCGATCCGAGGAGCCGTCCGAAGCATGGCCAATTCGCTGCCGACTCGACATGCCCTGGGCCGCCGCCCAACTGTTCGTGCGGTCCTCGGGTCGGCGGAGTAAGGGTCTTGGGGAGCTGGCTGGAGCGGTTTCTCGACTCGCTCGCCGTCGAGCCGCTTCGGACTTTCGCGCTTCTGCGACTGCCTCTGATCGGGTTGATCGCCGCGTTGTCACCGGGCCACACCGTGCACTGGCTCGGCGGCGCCTTTGGGGCATTACTTGTTCTGTACGCCGCCATCGCCGTGGGCTGGTTGTACCTGGTAATGCAGTCGCCTGTCCGCGCATGGTTTGGATGGGCTTCAACGGCCATGGACGTGATGTTCGTGGTAGCGCTGTGTGTGGTTTCTGGTGTCGCCACGGCGCCATTGATGGCGATCTATTTTCTGTTGCCGATTTCGGTGGTGTTCCTCAGCAGCCCGGCCATGACTGGCGGAATCGGGATCGGAAGCGCAGCAATGTATCTGGGTTCCTGGTTGATCTACGCGGTGCGTGAACGTGACGTCGACCTGCCCGCGATTGTCTATGTCCAGACAGGTTGTCTGTTGTGGTTGGCGACCGCCCTGACCGCGTTGTCCTTCTGCCTCAAACGCCGCGCACTCCAGATCGATAGTCTTCTCAGGGTCCGCCGGCACCTCATCTCGGAGTCCATGAAGGTGGAAGATAGTCGCGGACGGGCACTGTCGACCCATTTGCATGACGGCCCCTTGCAAAACCTGCTTGCCGCGCGACTGGATCTCGGTGAACTGCGAACCGACCCCACTGACGAGGGCTTCGATCGCCTGGACTCCGCTGTGCTGGCCTCGATCGCCGACCTACGAAGAGCGGTATCCGAACTGAACCCGCAGATTTTGGCACAACTGGGGCTGTCGGCGGCGGTCCGCGAACTGGTGTCCCATCATGAAAGGTGTTGGCAGACAACAATCAAGGCCGATGTCGACGATGTTGGTCAGCCGGGTTGTCAGGCGTTCGTCTTCCGGGCGGCGCGTGAATTGTTGAACAATGTTGAACAACACGCCCACGCCCGCACTGCCCGGGTGACCCTGCAGCGACACGGGGACATCATCATGTTGCGCGTCACCGACGACGGTGTCGGCTTTGCTCCCGAGGTATTGCCCCAGTGCGCTTCTGAGGGCCGGATCGGGCTGGGGTCGCTGATCGTCGCGCTCGAAGCGATGGGCGGTTCGATGACAGTGGAGTCCTCCGTTGGCGCGGGAACCGAAATCACCCTCGCCGTACCCGGTGATCCTGCTGACAGCGCACCGCAACAACCGAATTCAGCAACGGCGGTCGTGCGGGTCTAGAGAGCGGTTGACTTCGGCACCGAGAGCTTGTCGGTTGTCGTGCTGACCAGTCCGCCGCAACGCTCGTGCTGCTCAAAACCGTCCCAGTTCCTGAAGCATCTGGTGGACTCCCCGCGGCTGCGGCCGAATTGCTGAACCTACTCACTTTCGGAGCCGGAGAACGCTGATGCGTCAACTCATCGAGGTGAGGACGACGTCGTTGTGGGGCAGCCCCGCCGCTGTTTGGCGACCGGCAGCCCAGACGTGGCCGGCGGCCAGATGTCGATGGTGTTCGGGGTTGGTCCGCCCGGATTGCCGGGCTCGGAAGTGCGGCGGGGCGCGTCACCGGTCGCGCAGACTTACAGCCGTGCACTCCTACCGCATCTCCTCGGATCTGGCCGCCGACCCGGACGTCGTGTGGCGGCAGGCCACCGATCTGCCCGGGGTCAACTCTGAGTTGATGCCACTGGTGCGGATGACGGTTCCGAAAGGCTTGGTTGGCGCCCGACTGGATGACCTTCCGGTGGGTCGCGGCGCCGGGCGCACTTGGTTGCTGCTGTTCGGCGTGTTTCCGGTGGACTTCGACGACCTCACCATTGCCGAGCACGGACCCGGTCGTCGTTTTCTCGAACGCTCCACCATGCTGACCCAGTCCCGGTGGGAACATGAGCGCACCGTAGCCGCGGTCGGCGGTGGGTGTCGGGTGGTCGACCAGTTGCAGTGGCAGGGCAGGAATCGGGCACTCGGCGGGCTCTACCGGCTGGCCGTTCCCATTCTATTCGGTCATCGGCATCGGCGATTGCGCCGGCGCTACGGAGTCCTGGCGCGGTGACAGCGACGGGTGCACCGCGGCGCTGGTGAACCGCGTCGGCCGGTGGTTGCGGGTCTAGACAGCGGTTAAGTTCGGCACCGGGAGCCTGTCGGGTGTCGTGCTGACCAGTCCGCCGCAAGCCTCATGCTGGCGTCGCCATTCATCGAGGAAGTCCAGTACCGCGTGGTCGGTGTAGCCGGCGGACATGACCAGCGCGACGTGTGAGCCGGGGGGCACCGCGTTCAGGGCCGTGTGCAGCCGGGGCAGGCACAGGAACGTGCGCGGCCCGTGGATCGTCACCCGCCAGTGGTCGTCGGTGACGGCCTCGACCGCAATGTCGGCGCGTGCGACTCGGCAGGCCGTCATCACGACCGAGAGCGCCAAGCCCAGAATCACGCCTTCGAGGAGGTTGAGGAAGACCACGCCGGCCACGGTGATCAGGTAGACCGCAAGATCGCCGGTGCGCCGGGCGGTCTCGATATGGGTGACCTTCACCAGTTGAATGCCGATGACGATGAGCAGCCCGGCCAGCGCGGCGGTGGGGATCTGCTCCACCAGCCCGGCGAACGGCAGCGCGAACACAAGAACCCAGATGCCGTGGAGGACACTCGAGGCGCGGGTCCTCGCTCCCGCGGCGACGTTGGCGGAGCTGCGCACGATGACCCCGGTGATGGGTAGGCCACCGATGGCACCGGAGAGCATGTTGGCTGCTCCCTGTCCGATCAGCTCCCGGTCGAGATTGCTGCGGACCCGGGTCTGCATCCTGTCGACTGCGACCGCTGTCAGCAGGCTCTCCACGCTGGCGATCAACGCCACGGTCAGCACACCTACGGCGAAGCCGCCCCACAGGCCGTCGGGCAGGCTGGGCAGTTGCAGTGCATCCAGGAGCGAGCCGTCCAATTCCACGCGCGGTATGCCGAGATTGAATATCGACGCGACGATGGTCGCGACCAGGATGGCGACCAGGGGACCGGGGATTTTGCGCGCACGCACCGGGACGCGCCGCCACGCGATCAGAATCGCGATCACCAGCAGTCCGATCGCGGTCCCCGGCAGGTTCGCTCCGATATGCGAGGGCAGCCTGATGAGGTTGTGCCAGGCCGAACTGTATGACTCCCCTCCGAGTAGGACGTGTATCTGTTGCAGCGCGATGGTGATCCCGATGCCGGCGAGCATCGCGTGGACCACCATCGGCGAGATAGCCAGAGCGGCGCGGCCCACTTTGGTCAGCCCGAACAGAATCTGCAGGAATCCGGCGCACACCGTGATCGCGCAGGTGACCGCCCAGCCGAATTCGGCGACCAGACCGGCGACGATGACGGTCAATCCGGCTGCCGGCCCGCTGACCTGAAGCGGCGAGCCTCCCAGTACACCCGCGACCACGCCGCCGACGATCGCGGCGATCAGACCTGCCAGCGGCGGGGCGTCGGAGGCCATCGCGATGCCCAGTGACAGCGGCAGAGCGACCAGGAAGACGACCAGAGAGGCGGGCAGGTCGTAGCGTAGGAACACCGATGATGTTGCGGGAGAATCGGTGACGGGGCTCTGTCTCACGGCATCGCTCCGATCGTCGTGACAGCCGGACTCATCTGGCCAAGCTAACCGCCCATGACCCAGGTGCTCCACCGCTGCTGCCGGATACATAGAGCATCCATATCTGGATGC
>CAZRFC010000257.1:5534-6280 GCA_964598975.1 uncultured Mycobacterium sp.
GAAGTCCCTGTGCGCGTGTGCCATTGAGAGCCCCAGGTTTGACCCGCCGCGCGGTGGACCGCCGCGCGGATCTTGGGTGGGCGACAGGGCACGGCGGCGGTGCGATCAGATCCAGCGCCGCACTGTGGCGCAGTAGGTCGTATATGCAGATCCGAACCGGTCCGACAGGACCCGTTCTTCCGGGATGATCTGCAGGCGGGTGATGGTCGGCACGAACAGCACCGCGATGCCCATCGAGATGGGGTTGCTCAGGAGACACCCCAGGGCCAGCAGTCCCAGCAACATCGCCAGGTACATGGGGTTCCTGCTCACGCGATAGACGCCGGTCGTGACAACAGCGGACGTTCGGGTCAAGTCGAGGGGGTTCACCGATGTTCGCTGCTCTCGAAAGCCCTTCACCGCAAGGGTTGTCACGGCCAATCCCGCGGCCGCTAACGGAAGAGCCAGTATTGCCCGTGCAGGTAACGGAATGTCCACGCTCGGCGTGACCGTGGAGGTGATCCACATGAGCAGCGCGAAGGCTGCTGTGAGCAGGACAGGCGGAACCCGCCGTGGGCGTCGCATCGTCATCTGCGGGACCTCAATGCTTCTCGTCGAACACCACAAGGGTGTGCGCCAGCGCGCCGTCGACGAAGTAGGCGCGGCAGGTGAAGTGGTCTTGGATGACAGATTCGACTTCGGTCTGGGCATTGACCACCCCGGAGACGTTGAGCACGGTGATGCGTGAGGTGTCGACACCCTTGAGC
>CAZRFC010000258.1:0-6278 GCA_964598975.1 uncultured Mycobacterium sp.
TGGCCCATTCGATCTCCCCGGCGAGGTCACGGACGTCGTCGGTGGAGGCCTGCAGCCGGGCCCGGTTGGCGGCCTGGGCGACGACGGCGAACTTGCTGTCCAGCAGTTGCCAGCCGGTGTCGCCGACCACCCGCGGCCAGAAGTACTGCAGTTGGCGGCGGGCGGCGGCGTGGAAGGTGAGCGCCTGCACGTTCGAGATGTCCATCGCCCGCAGCCGGCTGCGCATCTCCCCCGCGGCGCGGGAGGTGAAGGTGACCGCCAGCACCTGACCGGCGGCGACGTGGCCGCCCGCCACCAGATGCGCGATGCGGTGGGTGATGGTGCGGGTCTTGCCGGTGCCCGCCCCGGCCAGCACGCATAGCGGGCCGCGCGGGGCCAGAACGGCCTCGCGCTGCTCGGTGTCCAGGCCGTCCGACATGGGTCCATCTTGGCAGGGGCCCCCGACACCCCCTGGACACTGAACTAAATTGAAACGCCATGAGCGAGCTGATCATGTACTCGACCGTCTGGTGCGGCTACTGCAAGCGGCTCAAGACGATGCTGAAGTCTTCCGGTATCGAGTTCACCGAGGTCGACATCGAGCATGACCCGGCTGCGGCGGAATTCGTGATGTCGGTCAACGGCGGGAACCAGACGGTGCCGACGGTGAAATTCCCCGATGGCAGCGCGCTGACCAATCCGTCGCTGGCTGATGTGAAGGCCAAGCTCGGCGTCTAGCGCCACGCCCCGCGAATGAGGAGCTACGCAGGGCCCCACTCGCACAACGGCTGCAACGTTCCTCAGTCGGCGGAGGGGGCGTAAGCCCAGGACTCGATGATCTCCCGTGCGATCGAGATCGACCCCGGCAGCAGCAACTGCGAGGTCGAATTGCTGCCCCAGTCCCCCGCATCCAGAGCGGCCCGCACCTCGGCGCGGGTGAACCAGGCCGCCTCGGCGATCTCGCCGTCGTTGAAGGAGAACTCCTGCTCGGGATCGCCGATCGCGTGGAAACCCACCATCAGCGAGCGCGGGAACGGCCACGGCTGGCTGCCCAGATAGGTCACGTCGGTGACGTCGAGCCCGATCTCTTCGTAGATCTCGCGCATCACGCAGGTCTCGAACGACTCCCCCGCCTCGACGAACCCGGCCAGCAGCGAGAACAGCCGCGGCGGCCACACCACCTGCCGGGCCAGCACCGCCCGGTCGTGGCCGTCGTGCACCAGGCAGATCACCGCGGGGTCGATGCGGGGGAACTCCTCGTGCCCGGTGAGCAGGTTGCGCCGCGCCCAGCCGGCGCGGATCGGCCGGGTCGGGCTGCCGTCGGCGGGTGAAAAGCCCGCATTGTCATGCCAATTCAGCAGCGCCAGGGCGCAGGCCACCAACTGCGCGCTGGCGTCGTCGAACGCAATCCCGGCCCGGCGGGGATCGACGACGCGGGCCGGGATCCCGTCGGGAATCTCCAGCGGGGCGCGCACCGCCCAGACGTGCCGGTCGTCGGGCAGTCGCCCAAGGAACACCGCATTGGCGGGTGGCTTCTCGCCGACCTCGACGGCCGTGGACAGCACCACCTGCTGGTCGACCACCAGAACCTGGTTGCGCTCGTCGACCCGCAGCAGCACCGCGTCGGCCCAGCCCTGCTGGGCGGCGTCGAGGTCGGTGCGCAGATGGTCGGCGCGGTCAGCTCCGACCCGGGACAGCAGCGGAACGTTGCGCAGCCGGAAACTCATCGCGGCTCAGTCGACATCGGTGCTGCGGATGTAGAGCAGGCGGTCGTTGCGCTCCAGCGCGTCGACCTCGGAGTCGTCCACCCGCAGCAGCCGCCCGTCGCGCACCACCCCGAGGACGATGTCGCGCAGATGCCGGGGTGAACCGCCGATCTCCTTGGGTTCGGCCTCCCGTTCGGCAATCACCAGCCCGGCGTCGGGGGTCAGCAGATCCTCGATCATCTCCACGACGGTGGGCTTGGAGGTTGCCAGGCCGAGCAGCCGGCCGGCGGTCTCGGAGGAGACCACCACCGAGTCGGCGCCGGACTGCAGCAGCAGGTGGCGGTTCTCGGCCTCGCGGACCGAGGCGATGATGGTGGCTTTGGGCGCCAGTTCACGGGCGGTCAGGGTGACCAGCACCGCGGTCGGATCGCTGTTGGTGGCGACGACGATGGAGCTGGCGTGCTGGGCGCTGGCCAGCCGCAGCACGTCGGATTTGTTGGCGTCACCGCGAACGGTCACCAGGCCGGCGGCGCTGGCCCGGTCCAGCGAGGTCTGGTCGGTGTCGACGACGACGATGTCTGCCGGGGCAACCCCGTCGCCGATCATGGCGGTCACCGCGCTGCGGCCCTTGGTGCCGTATCCGACGACGACGGTGTGGTTGCGCACGGTGTTCCTCCAACGCTGAATTCTGAAGGCCTGACGCGAGGCGGCGGTCAGGGTCTCCACGGTGGTGCCGATGAGGACGATCAGGAAGGCGAACCGTAGCGGGGTGATCACGATGACGTTGATCAGCCGGGCCCGCTCGGAGAACGGGGCGATATCGCCGTAGCCGGTGGTCGACAGCGACACGGTGGCGTAGTAGAAGCAGTCCAGGAACGTCAGCGGTTTTCCGGCGGCGTTGTTGTAGCCGTCGCGGTCGAGGTAGACGACCACAGCGGCGGTGACCAGGGCTGCCAGCGCGTAGAACAGCCGGCGGGCGATGCGGCTTACCGGGGAGACGTACTTGTCCGGGATGCGAAGGTACTCGACCAGCGCGGCGTCGGGCTTGGCGGCGAGGTTCTCCTCCATCGCCTCGAGGTGGCGCCTCAGCCGGCGGTCAGGCACGGCGGGACGTCATCGACCGGCTCGCGCGTTTTGCCGAGGTGAATGCCAGCACACGGCCATTATGAAACCATGCCGAACACCCCCGCCGAACCTGTAAGCCAACGCCCCGCCTATCGGATGGGTCTGATGCTGATCGGAATCGGCGCCGGGCATTTCCTGGCGCCCAAGCCGTTCGACACCATCGTGCCCGCCGAACTGCCGGGCAACCAGCGGTTCTACACCTACGCCTCGGGGGTGGCCGAGGTCGGTGTGGGCACAATGCTGCTGGTGCCGCGCACCCGGAGGTTGGGGGCACTGGCGGCGGCGGCGCTATATCTGGCGGTCTTCCCGGCGAACCTGAACATGGTGCGGCTGTGGAAGGACAAGCCGCTGCCGATGCGGGCGGCGGCACTGGCACGGCTGCCGATGCAGCTGCCGATGATCACCCGCGCGCTGGCGATCCGGCGTAACGCTCCGCGTCGGGGGTGAGTCCTGGGTTTGGTCCGGGGGTGAGTCCGGGGTTGAGCAGCGCCGCCAGGTCCTCGGAGTCGTAGAGCTTCTCGGGTACCACGGTCCGCCCGGCGCGCACGTAGTGGAAGGCCGCCCGAACTTCGTTGACCGGACGCCCGCTCAGGCCGGCCCAGGCCAGCCGGTACACCGCCAACTGGACGGCCGCGTGCCGTCGGGCAGCGGAATCGGTGGGCGGCTCGCCGGTCTTCCAGTCCACCACTGTCACCCCGCCGTCGGGGTCGGCGAACACCGCGTCGATGCGACCGCGGATCACCCTGTCTTCCAGCACCAGTTCGAAGGGCACCTCGACATCCAGCGGGGTGCGGGCGGCCCAGTGCGAGGCGCTGAAGGCGTCCTGGAGCGCGGCGAGTTGATCGGCGTCGGCGGTCTGAGGGTCACCGGCACCGGGCAGGTCGTCGAGGTCGAACAGCCGCTCGGCGCCGTAGAAACGCTGCACCCAGTCGTGGAATGCGGTCCCCAGGATCGCATGCGGGTCCGGCCGGGCGGGCAGTCGCCGGGTCAGCCGGGCGGCGGCGCCGGGGTCGCGGTCGAGTTCGACCAGCGCGCTGACCGATAGTTGGGCGGGCAGCGTCCCCGGTGCCGGGTCGTGCGCGCGGGCGCGTTCGGCCAGCAGGGCATCGACGTCGGCGACCCAGTCGGCTGTCGGGCCGTCGAGTTCGCCGGACTCGGCCCCCGGCAGCGTCCCGGCCATGGCGGCGGCCACCAGTTGGGCACCGCGCTCGATCTCGCCGCGACGGCCGCCCAGCGGGTCCACCGGCCACAGCACCTCGACTGCGTTGTCGCGCAGGGGGTTCGGATCACCGTCGGCGGGTTCGGGCTCCCAGTGCTCGACCTCGCCGCACGGATCGCCCGCCTCGGCGGAGGCCTCGATGATGCCGCGGATTTCGCTGAGGAATTCCGACGGGCCGCGGGGCTTGCTGTCGGTGGCACCCCAGTGGTGCCCGGACAGCAGCAGGGTGTCCTCGGTGCGGGTGAGCGCGACGTAGAGCAGGCGGCGTTCCTCGTCGAGGGCGCGCTGCATCAACTGGTCGCGGTGGGCACCGATGATGTCCTCCAGTGCCTTTCGGTCGCTGGCGCCCGAGGTGTCGAGTACCGGAACCCCGTGCAGACCCTCCTCGGCGCGGTCGCCGCGCAGCAGGGGCGGCAGGTCGGCGGGGTCGTTGAGCCAGGTGCGCTTCTTGGCCGTCGACGGGAACAGTCGGGCACTCATATGCGGTACGGCCACGATCTGCCATTCCAGACCTTTGGCGGCGTGCACGGTGAGGACCTGCACCCGACCCGGGGCGACCCCCACTTCGGCAGGCGCCAAACCCTTTTCGGCGACTGCGGCAACGTCCAGATAGGCCAGCATTCCGGAGATATCGGCGTTGGAACGTTCGGTGTAGCCGGCGACCACGTCGGCGAAACGGTCCAGATGCTCACCACCTGCCCCGGCGGCGCGGACTTCGGCGTCGAGTCCCAGCGTCCGCCGCACCTCGGCGACCAAGTCGGTCAGCGGGTGGGACAGGTAGCCGCGCAAGCGGGCCAGTTCGCCGCCCAGTGCACCGATGCGCCGGTAGCCCTCCGCCGAGTAGTTCTCCGCGGGACCGGGGTCGGCCAGGGCGTCGGCCAGGGACGCGGTGTCAGCGTCGGCAGCGGCCGCGGCGACGATCTGTTCAGGTGAGGTGACGGCTGGGCCGTGCCCGTCGAGGACGACCGCCCGACGCCACAGCGCGGCCAGATCGCGCGCCCCCAGCCTCCAGCGCGGCCCGGTGAGGACTTCCATCGCCGCGGTGCCAGCGTTCGGATCGGCGACCACCCGCAGCATCGAGACCAGTTGTGCCACTTCGGGAATGGACAGTAGACCGGCCAGTCCGACGACCTCGACGGGCAGTCCACGGGCCGACAGTGCCTGGGCGATCGGACCGGCGTCGGAGTTGCGGCGCACCAGCACGGCGGCGGTGACACCATCGCCGTAGCGGGCGGCGATCTGGTCGGCCAGCCAATCGCGTTCGGTCTCGACGTCGCGGTGCAGAGCGCAGCGCACGGTCCCGGGCGCGGCATCCGGGCGGGACTGCAGCGGCCGTACGCCCACCGAACGGCGCCGGGCCTCGGCGGAGACCGCGTTGGCCAGAGTCAGCGCCCGCGGCGGGTTGCGCCAACTGGTGCTCAGTTCCAGTGTCGGGGCGGGCCTGCCGTCGGAGAAGGGGAAGTCGGTGGTGAACCGGGGCAGGTTGGTCGCCGAGGCGCCGCGCCAGCCGTAGATGGACTGGATCGGGTCACCGACCGCGGTAAGGGCCAAGGTGTCGTCGACGCCGCCACCGAACAGCGCCGAGAGCGCGATGCGTTGCGCGTGTCCGGTGTCCTGGTACTCGTCGAGCAGCACCACCCGGAATCGGGCGCGCAGTTGTTCGCCGACCTGCGGGCGGCTGGCGGCCAGCCGCGCGGCCGCCGACATCTGGGAGCCGAAGTCCATCACCTTGGCCTCCCGCATCCGGGCGTGCAGGGCGTCGATGAGCGGGACCAGGGCGGCGCGTTCGGTCTGGGTGTCGAGCATGTCCAGCAGTCGCCGGTTGGGGCCGTCGCCGCGCTGGCGGGGGCCGGCGGGCAGGGTGTGTACCAGCGCGTCGAGTTCGACGTGGGTGTCGCGCAGTTGGTCGGTGTCGATGAGGTGCTCGGCCAACTCGTCGGAGAGTTTGAGCACCATGGCGGTGACCGCGGCCGGGGTCTTGCCGATGGCCAGTGGTTCGGGGTAGCCGGCGACCACCTCGTAGGCCAGTTGCCAGCGTTCGGTTTCGCTGAGCAGGCGGGCGTCGGGTTCGACCGGCAGCAGCAGGCCGAACTCGCGCAGCAGCGTCCCGGCGAAGGCGTGGTAGGTGCTGACGACGGGTGAACCGGCGGCGGCGTCGACGCGCTCGCCGAGGTGCCCGGACAGCCGGGCCAGCCGGGAGCGCACCCGGCGCAGCAGTTGGCCGGCGGCCTTGCGGGTGAACGTCAGGC
>CAZRFC010000259.1:0-6261 GCA_964598975.1 uncultured Mycobacterium sp.
GACGGATGCGTAGGACCCACCCACCTCGAAACTGCCCGGGCCGATGAGGACGACTGGGGGGGCTTCGGTGATGGTGATGGTGCCCATCAGCGCACCGGCAACCAGTAGGTCAGTTCAGCGGTGCCCGCGCCGGCGGACGCAGAGAACGTGATCGTCTGCGACCCCAGGTCGAGCGGAAACCACTGTGGGGGCCGGTTGGACGCCGCCGCCCCCCCGTCGAGCGAGCCGTAGACGTTCTCGCCGACCTCGCGGTCCGTGTAGTCGGCAAGGTCGGTGGTGTCGACCAGCTTGGTCACCAGGCCGCGCGGGGACACGTCGAGCACCAGCGACTCGCCCTCGCCGACCTCGCCGACGTAGCGCACCACGGCCCACGCGCCGATCGACGATGCGATCTGCGGGTTGGTCGACGGGCCGGACACGACCAGCTTCCAGCGCGGCTCAGACGACGGCAGCGTGCCGACGATGACGGTCGTGTCCGACGGGTCGAGCGGGTCGGTCTCCACTGGCTCCGCGTACGCCTGTGGATCCAGGGCCTCGAAGGCCACCTGTACGGACGCCGCGATGCGTCGGTCCGCGGTGTCGAACGCGGTGCCGACCTGGATCCCGGTGCAGCGGGCGAACAGGGTGCGAGGGTCCTGGCCTTCGATCGTGAAGTCGAACGGGTGCTGGGCGGTCCGGTCGTCGTCGGGGAGCCAGGCTGCGTACAGGTCGTCGAGTTCGTCGTTGACCTCCTCGGCCGAGTCGCCGAGGACCACGAGGTCGAGCATCCATGACCGGGGGCGCAGGCGCAGTGGTCCGGCGGATGCCCCGTCGCTTGCCCCCGTGACGGCGGGCGCATCCGCGCTGTAGTCCTCGAGGCCGGGTGCGGCGGTGATCTGGACCGGCTCCCCGAAGGTGCCGACGGTGTGGTCCCGGTAGGTGGCGATCATCCGGTGGGAGCCCCCGTAAGGATGCGGCGAGCGCGCCGCCGGCTGAACAGTTCGAGGTCGCGGGTGGCGGACCGCATGTCGCTACCGAAGGTGACCGGCCCGTAGAACGAGACCCCCGAACCACTCGCGGGCGCGGCGGTGGCGGTCGTTCGGCTTCCGCCTGCGATGAGGTCCAGGAGGCCGGACTGTGCGACGAGAGAGGCGGCGCGCCGCGGGTCTGACAGCGGGATCACGACCTCGGGCCCGGCCTCGCCAACCATCGCGAACGTGGGAGAGGTGACCATTCCGCCCTTGGCCATGAGCCGGGGGAGCAGTCCCTCGGCGGCCGTATCGGAGAAGTTGATCGTCGGCCCAAGCGTGTAGTCCAGGGCGTCGATGCCGATCTGGATGCCCTTCTCCAGCCAGTCCGCCACCTGGTCCCACACGCGGGCGAACATCTCGTAGATGGCGAGCATGATGTTGGCCGCGCCATCCACCACCGACTTGAACCCCGATGCGAGCCCTTCCACGATCCTGCGTCCGATGTCGGCGGCGGCCGAGAGGAACGCCTGGCCGAGTCCGAGTAGGCGGTGGGGCAGTCCAGCGAAGAACCCGAACACCTCCTCCACGGCGTTGCGGGCGGTCTCCTTGATCTTCTCCCAAGTCCCGGAGAACACGCCGCCGATGGTCTCCAGGCCGATCGACAGGGCCAGACGCACGGCCTCGATCGCCCCGCCGATCACCCCCTGTATCGCCTCCCATGCACCGGACACGACCTGCTTCGCCCCATCCCACACCTCGCCCCAGTCGCCCCGGAAGATCGCGGCGAAGATGCGGAACGCCCCTTGGATCACGTCCAGGGCACCCTTGATGACTTGCTGCACCCGAGGCCAAACCCGGCGGACCGCAGAGAGGATGTTGTCGCCGAAGTTCGCCCACAGGGTGCGGATCACCGACACCACCGACTCGATCACCGTGCGGATCGTGCGCACCGCCTGGCTGATGATCCGTTGGATCTCGGGCCAGTGGCGGCGCACCGCACCGATCACCGCCTGAGCACCGGCCACGAACCCCTCGAAGAGGGCCTTGGCCGTTTCGGTGATGCCGGGCCCGTTGCGGTCCCACCACACCCCGAGCTCGGCGAACACCGCTTGCACCTTCGGGCCGACCCGCTTGGCGAACGGTTCGATCGAGTCGAACAGGCGCCCGACGACCGGCATCAGCCGGTTCAGCACTGGCAGAAGCCCCTTGCCGATGGTGGCCTTCAGGTTGCTCCACCGGGCGGCGAAGATTCGCTGCTGGTTGGCGAGGCCGTCCGACGTGCGCTCGAAATCGCCCTGGGCGTTCGAGGTGCGGTCCAGCACCAGCGCGTAGGCGGCCTGGGCGCGCATGGCTGGGGTCAGGTTCCCGGTGCCCTGGTAGATCCCGAGAGCGAGCGCCTTCGCCTTGAGCGAAGCGTCGTCGAGGGCGACGCCGTACCGCTTCAGGGGCTCGGTCTCGCCGGTGAGCCCGGACCGCAGCGCCTGAATGGCGTCGTCGACGGACGTGTTGTTGAACGAGGCCAGGTCGGATGCGAGACCGGTGAGGGTCTGGCTCATGTCGAGTGCGTCGGCCTTGCCGATACCGAACGACGTGAGCAGGTTGCCGTAGACGCCGATCGCGTCGGTGGCCTGGAGCTTCGACTGGCCGAACGCGTTGGCAGCCTTCGCCGCCCACTGGTCCACCTGCCGCTGCCCCTCGGGGCCGAACACGGCGTCGATGCGGGTGCGGGCCTCGTCGAGGTTGGACGCCTCGTCGATCGACGCCTTGCCGATGGCGAACGCTCCGCCGATGGCGGCCGCGCTCGCAACCGCAGCGGCCTTCATGGAGGTTCGGAAAGCCGCCCCGGCGCGATTCGCGGAACGGCGGAACGCGCCCTCGGTTGTGGCCGCTGCGGCGGTGCCGGCTCCCCCCAGCTCACGCTCGATGTTGCCCTTCAGTCCACGCGCGGATGGGACCAGGGAGATGTAGGCGGTGGCGAGCTCCGTTGCCATCTACACCTCCTTGGGCTGAAGCCGTCGCCGTTGATCGAGCAGACGGTCGACGAGGTCGGGTTGGTCGCTGGGGTCGCCGAACGGAGGGCGAACCGGGCGGGGACGGGGGCCCCTGGTCTTGGGGTCGGCCTCCATCCACATGCGATGGCTCTCCACGTTCAGGACGCCCGCCAGCAGGACGGCTTCCAGGGTCCACGGAGCGCCCTCACCCATGAGTGACCGGCTGTAGGCGGAGTCGGGCGGCAGCGACACCAGGAAGGCCCTGAACCGGCACCACGGCAGCCGGTCGGTGCCGAGGTCCGCCCACAGGTTCAGCCCGTGGTAGCGGTGGAAGTCGGCCTCCAGCGCGTCGGGGTGCTCCCCGAGCGTGCTCAGGAGGCCGAGGATTCCCCCGTGGAAGCCCCCTGGGTCTCGGACCGATCCGCCGACATCTCGCCGAGGATCGCTGCGAGCAGGAGGGCGTTGCCGCCGTCGGCCACGAACCGGTCGTAGTCGTCACCCAGGATGATGCGGGCCATCGCCACCGGGTCGGCGTCGTCGTCGGCGAGCAGGGCGGCCATCGCCCGAGCGTCATCGTCCGACAGCAGTTCGGGCGGGAGGACGGTGTAGGTGTTGCCGGCGGCGGTGACGATGTCCACGGCGGACTCGTCGCGGATCTTCGCCTTGAACTCGTCCAGGTTGATGGGGGCGCGTTGAGCCACGGGGGCCTCCTTGCGTTGAGCGGGTTGGGTTGAGCGGGTTCCGCCGAGTCGGCCGGACGCCCCCGCTCGAGACGCCCGGCCGACAGCCGTCACGATCCGTCGTCCGCCGCCTGCGGGTCGTCGGTGATGTCGTGGAACAGCACGCCGTCGGAGTCGGGGTAGACCTTGATGAGGACGCCGCGGGTCTCGATGCCCTCCTCGTTGGCCTGCACGTCACCGTCCGGGAACGCTTCGCCCGTCGGGATGTAGCGGCGGCGGGTGATGTCGCCGTCGTGGGTCTCGATCACGAACGACTTGCGGGCCGTGGTCGGGGTCTTGACGGTGCGGGTGGTGGTGTCGCCGTCGGTGGAGACCTCGCTGCCCGGGTTCAGCAGGTCGAAGAGGACCGCGTTGTCCTCCAGGGCCGTCACGGTGAAGGTCCGCATGTGCTTGGACCGCGTGGTGCGGACGAGGATGCCGCCCCACGCGTGGTGGTCCGTGATGGTCTCCTCGCGGCTCTCGGTCAGCCCGTCGTCGGCCGACAGGAGGCCCAGGGCCTCGAAGTCGGAATCCAGGGCGGATGCGACATCGGTGGGGGCGACCGCGTCGGTGGGGGCGACGTACACGTCACCCATCAGCCAGACACGGGCGTTGGCGGTATCACCGGCCATGTTGATCTCCTAGGGAGGTGGCGCGCGCGCTGGCGCGGGTGGGTGGTGGGTGAGCGGGTCCCTCGGCGACGCGAGGGCTTCAGGAGCCGGGCAGCACGGCCTCGCCGCGCATGGCGACCGCGAAGGTCTGCACGTAGCGGGGCTGCCCGGACAGTGGGTCCGGCAGGTCGCCAGGCCCGGAGAACTCGTCGACCTTGTAGATCGCCACGCCGTCGACGACGGTGCCGGAGGCGAGGTGCAGTAGGCCGCGGGCGAGCTGGGCCATCGCCGCCGCGGTGGGCTTGTCCTGCGCCCACGACTCGACCACGATCGTCGGAACGTCGGTGACGATGTCCCGCCAGGGTCCGCCCGTGCGGCGCACCACGTAGAACTCTTCGGGGCGCGGGTTGGGGGTCTTGGTCTTGACGGCAGTGTCGCCGCGGCCGTAGTCGGGCAAACCGTCGAGCAGTACCGCTTGGACGACCGCCTCGGCGTCGGGGAACTCGACCAGGTCGACGACGCTCATCGACCCGCGTCCAACGCTCGGAGCAGACCATCGGCGTCGCCGGGGTAGGCGACCACGGCCGCCCTGGCTCGCTGGGGCCCGATGGCTGAGTCGGTGAACCCATCCCCGCCCTCGGCGCGATGGATGCGCTCGGCTCGGCGCTCGAGGTCGCCAAGCACCTCTCGGGAGCGGAGCAGTTCGCGGACGCCCCTCCGGTTGAGCCTCACCGTGACTTCGGCGCCCATCAGCCCGCGACCACCTTCAGGGGGACCTCGAGGCCGCCCAGGGTCCCGCCGATGCCGCGCCAGTCGCCCGGCACGCCGTCTACGTCGTACTCGTTGCCCCGCACCACGACCCGGTCCCCGGTGGCGATGTCGGCACCGACGGGGGCGTAGAGGGTGGGCTGCGCGACCGTGGCGGTACGGGTGAGGTTGTCCTCCGACGTGGTCCCGGGTGCGAAGAGGCACCCGGGGACCTCGACCTCGGCTGGGTCCGTCCAGTCGGCGACCTCGTTGCCATGGGCGTCGGTCGTCGAGTTGGGTCGTAGGCGGGTCACGGTCTCGTTGCCGTTCATGCGACCCTCCTCCTGTTCGCCGTGCGGGCGTTCTGCTGTCGTTGGCGGTCCAGGCGGTCGGTGCGGGTCATCTCCACCACGGGACCGGACCAGTCCACGGTCAGGGCCGACTCGGTGTCGCCGAGGAACCGGTGGGCGCGTCGCTCCGACACCGACCCGTGGGATAGCGATTCGTCGCCGCGGTGGTCGACCAGCGACGGCCACGAGTACCAGCAGCGCAGCCCGTGCATCTGGAACCAGTGGGAGGTGCGGCGGTCGTAGTTCTTGGTCTGCTGCGCCTTGCGGGTCCGCCACCAGTGGGAGATGAACGGGGCCGCAGCGGTGGGGACCACGATCGCCGGGCCCCAGTAGATGCCGTCCATCGTGATCCACGACGCGTCACCGGCACGGTCAACGACGGCCTGGACCTGGCGGGCGAACGGGCGAACACGGCCCAGGTAGAACGAGGCGGGGTGGTCGGTGGGGACGTAGCGCATCGCCCGCTCGATCCCGGCGACCAGGTCCCGGCACGGCACCGAGTCGTCTTGGATCACCAGGTGGTGCGTGCACGCCGGGTCGTACGCTTCCAGGGCGCGGATGCCGGTGTCGTGGCGGTCGTTGACCTTGTCCCACACGATGGTTGCGGGGCGGTCGAGCTGGGTGACCAGTTCTTCGACCATCGCGGCCCGGGACGGGTGCGCCATGACCGCCACGGACAGGCTCACCGGGGCCTCAGCACCCCGTAGCGGACCGCGACCTTCTCCACGGTGTACCGGGCGGCCAGCTCGTCGACCACGACCCGCACACCCGGGTTGCGCTTCGTGTCGAGGTCGTCGAACACGATCACGTGCTCGTCGGCCAGGTGCGGGGACCAGGCGGCCACGTCGGCGCGCACGGCCGACTCGGCGTGGTCGCCGTCGAGGTAGAGCAGT
>CAZRFC010000260.1:0-6258 GCA_964598975.1 uncultured Mycobacterium sp.
CCTCGTCGGGCAAGTTCCCCGGCTTCACCAACCCGGACCCGAGCTACCACGGGGTGGTGTTCGCCGACCTGGGCGCGCCGGCGTACGCCCTCAAGGCCCGGGTCCAACTGCTGCGCGACCTCGGGTCGGCGCCGGCCCCGTTCAACGCGTTCCTGATCGCTCAGGGCTTGGAGACGCTGAGCCTGCGGATCGAGCGGCATGTGTCCAACGCCCAGCGCGTCGCCGAGTTCTTGGCCGGTCATCCCGAAGTGGTCAGCGTGAACTACGCGGGGCTGCCGACCTCACCCTGGTTCGAGCGCGGCAAGGTCCTGGCACCGAAGGGAACGGGTGCGGTGTTGTCCTTCGAGCTGGCCGGCGGTGTCGAGGCCGGGAAGGCTTTCGTCAACGCGCTGGAGTTGCACAGCCACGTCGCCAACATCGGCGACGTCCGGTCACTGGTGATCCATCCGGCGTCGACCACCCACCAGCAGTTGTCGGCCGAGGAGCAGCTGGCCAGCGGGGTGACCCCGGGCCTGGTGCGGCTGGCCGTCGGGCTGGAGGGCATCGATGACATTCTGGCCGACCTGGGGCGGGGATTGTCCGCCGCTAGGAGAGTCGACAAACCAAGCGCCGTGGCGGCCCGTTGAGCGAGGCTGACATGACCCTTTCTGATGAGCGCCTGCGCCAGACCCTCCCGCCGGAGGGTGAGATCGGCGTGGTCGACATCGGTCCCCTGACGCTGGAGAACGGCGCCGTGATCGACGACGTGTCGATCGCGGTGCAGCGCTGGGGTGAGCTCTCCCCCACCCGTGACAACGTCGTCATGGTTCTGCATGCACTGACCGGTGACTCCCACATCACCGGCCCGGCCGGACCGGGCCATCCCACACCAGGCTGGTGGGACGGCATCGCCGGCCCCGGCGCACCGATCGACACCAACCGCTGGTGCGCGGTGTCGACCAACGTGCTGGGCGGCTGCCGGGGATCGACCGGACCGAGTTCCCTGGCCCGCGACGGCCGGCCGTGGGGATCACGTTTCCCGATGATCACCGTTCGCGACCAGGTCAACGCCGACGTGGCCGCCCTGGCGGCCCTCGGCATCTCTGAGGTCGCCGCGGTCATCGGCGGATCGATGGGCGGGGCGCGGGCGCTGGAGTGGATGATCGGCTACCCCGAGCAGGTGCGCGCCGCGCTGGTGCTGGCCGTCGGCGGGCGCGCCACCGCGGACCAGATCGGCACCCAGAGCTCCCAGATCGCGGCCATCAAGTCCGACCCGGACTGGCAGGGCGGGGACTACTACGGCAGCGGCCGCTCCCCCGACACCGGGCTGCAACTGGCCCGGCGATTCGCGCACCTGACCTACCGCGGCGAGAACGAGCTGGACACCCGATTCGGCAATGCCGGCCAGGTCAACGGCGACAACCGGGAGGACCCGATGGCCGGGGGACGCTACGCGGTGCAGAGCTACCTGGAGCACCAGGGCGCCAAGCTGGTCCGCCGGTTCGATGCCGGCAGCTACGTAACCCTCACCGAGACGCTGTCCAACCACGACGTCGGCCGGGGCCGCGGCGGGGTGGCCGCGGCGCTACAGTCCTGCCCGGTGCCGGTGGTCGTCGGGGGCATCACCTCCGACCGCCTCTACCCGCTGCGGCTGCAGCAGGAACTGGCCGACCTTCTCCCCGGCTGCGCCGGCCTGAATATCGTGGAGTCGATCTACGGCCACGACGGCTTCCTCATCGAGACCGAAGCGGTGGGCCAGTTGGTCCGGCAGACCCTGACGCTGGCCGACGGACGGCGCGGATGACCGCGGACGGCGGTCGCCGGGAACGTTCACTGTCGTTCGGTTCCGAGGCCGCCGCCTACGAGCGCGGGCGGCCGTCCTACCCGCCGGCGGCCGTCGACTGGCTGCTGAACCCGGGGGCCGGAGGCCCGGTGCGCGACGTCCTGGATCTGGGCGCCGGCACGGGCAAACTCACCAGCCGGCTGGTCGAGCGCGGCCTCAACGTGGTGGCCGTCGACCCGATCACCGAACTGCTCGACGTCCTGCGCGCGACCCTGCCCGACACCCCCGCCCTGCTGGGCACCGCCGAGCAGATTCCGCTGCCGGACAACAGCGTTGATGCGGTCCTGGTGGCGCAGGCCTGGCATTGGTTCGATCCGGAACGTGCGGTCGCCGAGGTGGCCAGGGTGCTGCGGACCGGCGGGCGACTCGGACTGCTGTGGAACGTGCGGGACGAAAGACTCGGCTGGGTCAAGGAATTCGGCCGGATCGTGGGGCTGGAGCACGACTGGGCGAACGCGACGGTGGTGTTGCCCGAACCCTTCACCGATGTGCAGACCCACCAGGTGGAGTGGACGAATTACGTGACGCCGCAGGCGCTGATCGACTACGTCGCATCGCGCAGTTACTGCATCACCTCCCCGGCCGACGTACGCACCCGGACGCTCGACGAGGTGCGCACCCTGCTGTCCACCCATCCAGCGCTGGCCAACTCCGAAGGCATTGCACTGCCGTACATCACGGTGTGCGCACGGGCGATCCTGGCTTAGCTCGTCCGGTCAGCTTGTGCCCAGTGGATCGATGGTCCACGCGGTGTAGATCATGATCGCGCTGATCGTGGTCATGGTCGCGAAGTCGAGGCTCTTGGCTCGCACCACCAGCAGTCCGGCGCGGTCATCGGGCAGCACCAGTCGCAGCGCGGCGGCCACCCCCACACCGACGCCGATCAGGAAGGCCCCGCGGCGCCAGAAACCTGCGGCGACGAGCAGCAGTGCCACGATGAAGATGGCGGCGACGGTGAGAATGGGCCACTGAGCCCGGACCACCTCGCGCGCGGTCACGGCAGGGATTCTGCGCGCTCGACGGCTTCTGCTCTTTCGACGACGTTGGTGAGCAGGAAGGCGCGGGTCAACGGACCCACGCCGCCGGGGTTCGGTGAGACGTGTCCGGCCACCTCCCATACATCCGGCGCCACGTCCCCGGTCAGCACCCCGTCGACGCGGCTGACACCGACGTCGACCACCGCCGCGCCGGGCCGGACCATATCGGCGGTCAGCATGTGCGGCACCCCCACCGCCGCGACGATGATGTCGGCCTGGCGGGTCAACGCCGGAAGATCGCGAGTTCCGGTGTGGCACAACGTCACTGTGGCGTTCTCGGTACGCCGGGTCAGCAGCAGGCCCAGCGGCCGGCCCACCGTGACACCACGGCCGATCACCACCACATGCGCACCGTCGATCGGCACCTCGAACCGACGCAGCAGGTGCACGATGCCGCGCGGCGTGCACGGAAGGGGCGCCGCCTCATTGAGGACCAACCGGCCGAGGTTGGTGGGATGCAGGCCGTCGGCGTCCTTGGCCGGGTCGATGCGCTCCAGTGCGGCGTTCTCGTCGAGGTGGCGCGGCAGCGGGAGTTGGACGATGTAGCCGGTGCAGTCCGGGTTTGCGTTGAGTTCGTCGATGGTGTCGTTGAGTTGGGCCTCACTGGCGTCCGCCGGCAGATCACGACGGATGGAGGTGATGCCGACCTTGGCGCAGTCGGAGTGCTTGCCGCGGACGTAGGCGTGCGAGCCCGGGTCGTCGCCGACCAGCACGGTCCCCAGGCCGGGGGTGCGACCCGCGGCGGTGAGGGCGGTGACCCGCGCCGTCAGATCGGCCAGGATCTCGTCGCGGGTGAGCTTTCCATCCAGGCTCTGCGCAGGCACGGCTACATTCTGCATATGGGGGTTTCCACCGATGTCTTCAGCCCGGCCCAACTGGGACCGGTCCGGCTCCGCAATCGGATCCTCAAGGCGGCCACCTTCGAGGCCCGCACCCCGCAGGCACTGGTCAGCGAGGACCTGATCGACTTCCACCGGGCGATGGCTGCCGGCGGGGTGGGTATGACGACGATGGCCTACTGCGCGGTCAGCCCGGGCGGCCGCACCGACTCCTCGGCGCTGTGGATGCGGCCGGAGGCGCTGCCCGGGTTACGCCGACTGGCCGAGGCGGTGCACGCCGAGGGGGCGGCGATCAGTGCCCAGATCGGGCACGCCGGACCGGTGGCCAACGCCCGGTCGAACAAGGCCCCCGCGCTGGCACCGGTGCGGTTCTTCAATCCGCTGTCGATGCGTTTCGCCAAGCACGCGACACGACAGGACATCGACGAGGTGATCGCCCAGCACGCCGCCGCGGTGCGCTACGCCATCGAGGCCGGTTTCGATGCCGTCGAGATCCACCTCGGGCACAACTATCTGGCCAGCTCGTTCCTGTCCCCGTTGGTCAACAAGCGCCGCGACGAGTTCGGCGGCTCACTGGAGAACCGGGCCAAGGTGGCCCGCGGAATCGTCCGCGCCGTGCGCGACGAGGTGAACCGAGACGGGCCCGCCGCGATCGCGGTGACCGCCAAACTGAACATGGCCGACGGGGTGCGCGGCGGTATCAACATCGAGGAGTCGCTGCAGACCGCACGCTGGCTGCAGGACGACGGCGGGCTGGACGCCCTGGAACTGACGGCGGGAAGCTCCCTGGTCAACCCGATGTACCTTTTCCGCGGCGACGTCCCGATCAAGGAGTTCGCCGCGGCGTTCGAGCCACCGCTGCGCTGGGGAATCCGGATGACGGGCACGAAGTTCCTCCGCGCGTACCCCTATCGGGACGCCTTTCTGATGAGCGACGCCGAGCAGTTCCGCCGCGAACTCACCCTACCGCTGATCCTGCTCGGCGGGATCACCGACCGGGAGACCATGGACCGCGCCATGGCGGCCGGCTTCGACTTCGTCGCGATGGGCCGGGCATTGCTGGCCGAACCCGACCTGATCAACCGCATCAGGGCCGACGGCGAGGCGCACACGGTCAAGTCGCTGTGTACGCACTGCAACAAATGCATGCCGACGATCTATGACAGGACCCACTGCGTGGTCACCGGCGCTGGGGGCTGATGTTCGCCTAGCATTGCGCCGGTGAACGCGCCCGTTCTGACGGTCCGGTACAACGGCCCGCCCCGCACCTTCGCTGCGGGCAACGATGTCGTGATCGGCCGTGACCTCCGCGCCGACGTCCGCATCGCGCACCCACTGGTGTCCCGCGCGCATGTGCTGCTGCGATTCGAGCAGGGCCGCTGGATCGCGGTGGACAACGGCTCGCTCAACGGCATGTATGTGCACGGCCGGCGGGTGCCCCAGGTCGACATCACCGACGGCATCACGCTGAACATGGGCAATCCGGACGGACCGCCGGTCAGCTTTGAGGTGGGCCGGCAGAACGGGGCGGTCGGGCGCCCGCCGCAGACCTCGACGGAGATCATCACCCAGGCCTATCCGCAGCCCCGGCCGCAGCCGCCCTACCCCCCGCCCACGCCGTCGCAGCCGATGTACCCCGGATCGCGGCCGCAGCCCGTCTATCCGCCGCCATCACCCCCACCGCCGGCGCCGAGCCGGCCCCTCACCATTCCCCCGTCCCCGCCGACCGCACCGGATGCCGCCCCCACCCAGATGGGGCCCTCCCCGGTCCGCTCGTCGACCAGCACCTCGAATCTGGCCACGTCGATGCTGAAGATCCTCAAACCGGGATCGTCCACCCCGGCTCCGCCCGGATCGCTGAAGATCGGCCGGTCGACCGATAACGACATCGTCATCCCCGATGTGCTGGCGTCGCGCCACCACGCCACCCTGATCCCGACCCCCGGTGGGACGGAGATCGTCGACAACCGTTCCATCAACGGCACTTTCGTCAACGGAACCCGGGTCGACGCCGCACTGCTCGACGACGGCGATGTGGTCACCATCGGCAACGTCGACCTGGTGTTCACCGCCGGGACGCTGGTACGCCGCACCGAGACCGCCGCGGCCACCGGGGCCGGCGGTCTGGACGTGCGCAGCGTGACGTGGACCATCGAGAACAACAAGACCCTGCTGGAGAACATCTCGCTGACCGCCCGGCCGGGCACCCTGACCGCCGTGATCGGACCGTCGGGGGCGGGCAAGTCCACCCTGGCCCGCCTCATCGCCGGCTACACCCACCCGACCAGCGGCACGGTCAGCTTCGAGGGTCACAACATCCATGCCGACTACGCGTCGCTGCGGTCCCGGATCGGGATGGTTCCGCAGGACGATGTGGTGCACGGCCAGCTGACGGTCAACCAGGCCCTGATGTACGCCGCGGAATTGCGGCTGCCGCCGGACACCACGAAGGAAGATCGCCAGCAGGTGGTCGAGCAGGTGCTGGCCGAGTTGGAGATGACGCAGCACGCCGAGACCCGGGTGGACAAGCTGTCGGGCGGTCAGCGCAAGCGCGCCTCGG
>CAZRFC010000261.1:0-6250 GCA_964598975.1 uncultured Mycobacterium sp.
CTTCGGCTTCGCCTCCTCGTCCTCGTCCTCTTCGTCGTCGCGGCTCTTGCCGCCCTCGCCAAACCCGAGCATCTGCGCCGTCGCCCGCACCGTCTCGATCTGTTCCATGAGCGGCTTGTGCACCTCGCGCGAGAGCTTGCGGTTCTCGTCGCTGAGCTCGTCGATGCGGCGCTGCAGTTCCGCGTTGCGCATCTCCAGCATGTCGTTCTTGGCCTTCATCTCGCTGCGCATGGCCGAGATCTGCGTGTCGCTCGACGAGCGGGTGACTTTCTCCGTCAGGTCGCGAGACTGCTCCCAGGAACGCCGCTCGTTGTCGAAGCTCTCGCGTAGCCTCGACACCATGTCGTCGTGCTGCCGGCGCATGGCCTCTAGGTCACGACTGTGGTTCTCCGTCAGCGATTGGATCCGTTGCTCGGCGCTGCGCCGCTCGTGCTCGGAACTGCTCTGCATCTGGCTCGTGTACGTCGTGAGCGCCGTCTGGTGCTGCTGCTGCAACTCCGCGATGCGCGTGCGGTGCGCATCGGACTCTCGACTGAGCGCCGTCTGGTGCTCTTCGCGCATGCGCGTACGCTCTCGCTCCGCCTGGTCGCGCACGTGGGCCAGTTCCTTGTCGAGCGTGTCGCGCACCCGGTTGAGCTCGGTCTGCGCCGCCTCGCTCTGCTTACGCAGTTCTGCTGCGTGACGCTTCTCCAGGTCGTCGAGACGATCCCGGTAGTCCTCCTTGGCGGCACGCAGGTCCGCCTCGAACTTCTCCCGCGCTTCGCGCACCCGGACCGAATCGGCCTCGGCCAGTTGCCTCGAGAACTCCGCCCTCTGCTGCGCGTTGCGCGACTCCAGGTCAGCACGCATCTCGTGCAGAGTCGCCTGCGACTTCGCGTAGGCCTGCTGCGCCTCGAAGAGCTGCTGCCGGAGCACCTTGACCTCTTCGTAGTTTGCAGCCAGTTGGCTCTGCAGGCTCGCCTGCGTCCGCTCCGCCTGCTTGTCGATGTAGCTGTAGGCGTGAGCGCTGGGCTCCGCCGATTGCACGACGTGCATCGTCCCGGCCATCGTTTCTTCCCTCTTCCCGTACGACCCCATGCGGGGAGACCCTGGAATCATGAACACGCACGAATGACCGCGCGTACGAACGCCCGTCTGCATTTGGTGCTCGTACATGGTCACGCAGTAGCGCGTCCCACCATACGTCGCCGCGAACTCGTCCGTCGTGATCGGCTGCTGCAGACTGCCGAGGTAGCCCGCGACGGCGGTGCCCTCCCAGTGGGTCGGCTGCAGACGCTCGACGCGCGCCTCGAGGGCGCCGCCCTTGCCGAACGTGGGGTACTGCGCCCACAGGTCCTCGAGCGTCTCGAAGGCGCCCGTGCTTCGCGCCCGCGGCGGAGCCACGGGCGCAGGGAGGTCCACTGGAGGGGAGGCGAGCGACGGCGGGCCCATCAGGTCGCCGACGACTCCCCTGAGGGACCGGATCAGCTCGTCGCTCCCCTCGTCGCTCACTCGTCCTCCTCCTTGTCAGCCTCGGCCGCCGCCTCGATGATCGAGACCGCAAGGCTCCGCATCTCGCTCAGCCGCTGCACGTCTGCCGTGCTTCTGCTTTCGAGCAGCATCTCCTCCGCGAGCGTCGCGATGCGCTTCACCGCGTCGAGCGCGTCGGTCTCCTCCTCCTCGCCGTCGTCGTCCTCGTCGTCTTCGTCGCCCACCAGTTTGGCGAGCTCGTCGTCGTGGCCCGCCACGATCGACAGCAACTGCGCCAGCGTCGGCAACAGCGTGTCGCGGATGACCTTGCTCGCGGGCGACTTGTCGTGCCTCAGCGTGGCGGCGGCCTGGTCCAGCACCTGCATCATCTCTTCGAAGTCCGGGGCGTCGTCTTGTTCGTCTTGCATGGTGTTCCTCACTTGAAAATGCCTTCCGCGACGGGGATTCCGTCGTCGTCGAGCAGTTCGTTCGCGGTGCCTTCCTCGGCTCGCTTGACCCGCTTCAGGTCGGCTTCGCCGATGAGTCGCTCCGTCGTCCTGTCGCGCGGACTGCGAAGTTCGCAGGCGTAGATCGCCTCGTCGCGTAGCGACATGTAGCTGCCGCCGTTACTGCGAATCTGCGTGCAGAAGCGAGTCGTCATCTGCGCCGTCGAGTCTTTCGACGGGTTCTGCTGTAGTCGGCGGTAGAAGTCGCACGCCGGTCGAACGGGGCGCACGAACCTCCACGTCGGCGCGTTCGGCATGATCGCGGAGCGCGATGGTCCGATGCCAGTCTCCGTGACCGCGTACTCCCGGTCGTCGACAAGCACCTTGTGCTTGACCACGAACCTGCGGCTTCCGCCGGCGCAGGCCACCTCGTGCACTTCGTGCCGGCTGAATCGCACATCCAGCGCATGCGCATTCGCGACGGCACAGATGGTTCCGGTCACGCGTGGGTACGCGAGGGTCGCGTGAACGTCCGCGTGCGGGTCGCGCTCCGGCTCCCACTCGGCCGACTCCATGCACACGAGCGTGGTGTGGTGCAGCCCCTGCGGCAGCGCCTCGGGGCGCAGCGGCGCGAGGATCGTCGGCAGCCCGTCGGTCGGGTCGATCACCACCGGGGGCGCAGGCATGTCGCCGGCCTCCTCGTGCAACTGGTCGTTCACGTTCCATCCTCCGTCCACGCGCAAGGGGCTGTCGTCGAAGGCCTGCGCGGGGTCCCTCTCGATTGGTTCCTCGCTTGCGCCCTCACCATCGTCATCGCCGTCCTCGTCGTCGATCACAAAACGCCTCCTGGTCAAGCCTGGCTACGCTAGCGCTATGACTCTCTCTTGACAAGCGGCTTCGTGGCTGTCAGCGTCGATCGGGCATGACCGGAAGATCCTTGGTCGCTCCGATCGGTGGGGCAGCGCCGCAGCCGATGACAAACGATGCGGTGGGGCAGCTTGCGCTGGTCGTGCGCGAGCAGGTCAGGAGTGCGGTAGCCCCCTTCGAGCAGCGAGTGCAGGCGCTGGAGATGCGGCTAGCCGCTATGGCCGCCCGTACAGGGTGGGTGCCGCGCATGCGGGAGCCCCCGTTCATCGTCGACGGGCCTGGATACCCGAACGACGGGGAACTGAGGGACTTGAGCCGCGCGGCGTGGGAGAAGTCGCCCACCGCGCCCGAGGCGCTCCGCGTCTCACGCTTGGCGATCGAGGTGCCCCTCGTGTACTATCTCGAGGCTCGCACATGCACGAACCACGAACTGCGCACGCGTGCGAGGCAGGCCGAGACCGAGTTGCGGTCGGCGCTGTGGAGTTCGTTCGGGCACAGGACGCCGCCCAAGGACCCGGTCGAGTACGCGGTAGGTGCGTGGCACTGGACGAGACGACGGCTCCGCAGTGGGTCCCCGAGCGAAGCGGTCGACCAGGTCGACGCGTCGAGCTTGCTGAAGGTGATGCGGGCGGCGCGGGAGGCCAGCGAGTCGGCCGACACAGGCGAGGCATTCTCGACGTTTCTTGCGTGGATCGACGAGTGGCACTCGGCGCCTCGCGAAGAGACGAACGTCGAGGGCTTCTGCGCCTGGGCGCTCGGTGGAGAGGCGACGGCGAAGTTGGCGCCGACCGATCTGCGATGGGAGCCCATCGAAGTGCTGTCGCTCTGGCGAGGCACGGAATCCCGCGCGCTGTGAGAGTGGTGGTTCGGTTCTTGTAAGGAGGCACGATGGACTTCATCCCCGCGTTTCGCTCGCTCTTCGAGAAGGTGCACTTGTCGCACACGGCTCGCTTCTTGTACCTGCGGCTGTGCCTGGAGTCGTCTCGACTCGAGGGCACGGTGGTGCTGGAGGGGGTCGGCGGCTCGATCGGGGCAGCGCTGGCGCGGCGGTTTGGCGAGACGTCGGCGGCCTGGTCGAAGGCCCTCCGCGAGCTCACCGAGGGGGCCGGCATGCTGCGTGTCATCGAAGACGGCGTCGGCGTGGTCCGACTTGTCGTGAAGTCCTGGGAAAACTGGCTTGGCGGGCTCGGATTCACGGAAAAGCCTGGAAAAGACGCTGTTACGGTGGATGCTCTCTACGAGGAGAGCGAATCTCCCTTGGATCGAAAGAGAAGGATGGCGCGCGAGCGACAAAGTCGCAGGAGGAAAGCACAATCCGCCCAAGTCGACTTCTTGGCACGATCTGAGCCAGAGTGTGCCACGGTGACGGATGGCGTTACGGAAGGTTTCGTTGGTGGCGTGACACCGAGCGTGACGAGCGTGACAGGCGTCACGCATGGAAAAGAAAAAGATCTCCCCCAGGGGGGTGAGATTTTTTTGTCTTCTAAGGGCGGCGCCGCTCGACACACGGACCGCGTGACACTGCGTGACTTCGAGGCCGGAGGCGGGGCGCTCGTGACCGCGGAGACGCAGCGGATCGCCGAGGAGGTCGGCGTGGATCTGCAGGAGCGGATCGAGCACTTCCGCGCCAAGTCGGAGGGGGCTGGCACCAAGTCGACCCGCGCGGGGTGGCCGATGCTGCTCGTCGCGTGGCTGCGCGGTACCCCATCGTTCATGCGCAAGACGTCTGGGAGTGGCGGCGGCGCTAGGGGTGGCTACGTGCACCCTGACTACAACCTCTGGGGGAGCACCGGATGACGACGGCGGCACAGTCTGGCACCGCGCCGGCACCCATCGTGACGGCGGAGACGGACGAGGAGACGAGGAGGCGCAAGGGGCGCGAGCGGCAACGACGGCTTCGGCTCCGTCGCTACGTCGAGAAGGGCCTGGCGTCGCACACGGCCAGCCTCGACCGGGCACAAGCGCAGGAGGTCTCCCGAGGCACCTTCGTCGTCGACGTGCGCAATCGGGCCCACCCGTTCTTCCAGGCCGAGCTCGCGCTCTGGTCGCCACGCATCCTCAGCAAGTTGCCGCTCCTCTCCGAGCGAGACATCCCCGACCCAGGACATCGCATCGCCGTCGGCTACCCCCGCCGGCAGGGCTGGCTGCCAGCGGCGTCGGTCGACGAGTTCGTGAGCCGGGTGTTGAGCCACGATGTGCCAGGCCGCAAGCAGGGTAAGCGCGGCTTCGGCAACGCCTTCGACGACGATGAGCGAGTGTTCCTCGAGCGCACGTCGCCCGACCTGTCGCTCCTCGCCGAGGATATCCTCGACCAACTCGACATCGAGACGCAGATCGTGGGCAACCTACGCGGTCAGTGGGTCGACCCGCAGGGCTTCGCGGTTCCGCGTGAGGGATTCGCATACGGCGTGGTTCCACCGGTGGGGTGGTCGACTCGGATCAGTGAGTTCGACGCGCTCCTCAGTGCGCACCAGGTCACTCGATGGCGGGCCGTCTTCGCGCCGCAGGCGCCACCGCTGGCGCTCGGCATGATCCGAAACGAGCAGTGGACCCTGCGAGCCGACCTGCACGAGTGGACCTACGGCAAGCCCCGAATCGACCTTCGCGTCACCTGGGACGGTCGCTGCATCGATCGGACGGAGGCAGGGATCAGGTTCCACGCGTCGGCGCTTCGGCTTGCGAAGTTGAGTTGCGAGACGTGCTTGCCGCGCAAGCGAGGTTCCTCGGACTTCATACTACTTCGCGTCAAAGTCGTGTAGGATCCCCTGTGCCGTGTATGTTCCTCGCTACGACTGGTTGTACCGTGGGATGCACCTGCCGCCGGGGAGGCTCGTCGCGCGTCCTGCCCGTGCGCCGGTGAAGCGAATCGTGCTCTACGGGAACGAGCATGCGAAGGCGCTGGAGCGACCGCTGGCAAGCGCGACGCCGTTCCCGGTCGGCGTAGCGCGTAGCGTGCCCGGGGCGCGCGTCGACACGCTGCAGGGAGTTCCCGCCGCCGGGCCGGATGCGCTAGCGGTCGTGCTGCTGCTGCAGGCCGAGGTGCCCATGCTTGAGGCCGCGAAGTGGGCTCCGTCGGTGCTCGAGCCGCACGTGCGGGCGATCATGAAGATGGTGACCCCCGCGGCGCGCGTGCTCTGGGTGCACCCTCCTGGAGAGGGGGTGGGTGCCATGCTCGAGCGCTGCGGCGTGGGCGAGCGGCTCGAGGTGCCCACGAAGGCGACGGCGACGCACTATGCGGAGCTCGCGGGGCGGATTCGAACGTTGGTGTGAGAAGGAGGCGACCGTGGCAATCGTAGGGTACGTGCTGGTGAGCGAGGGCCGCGTGGGCGCCCTCGCGGTCGAGTCGAACGTGTCGGCCATGGCGCTCTATCAGGCGAAGAGCGCATCCGGGCAGATGGTCGGCAGGCCGTCGAACAGTCTGCAGGAGCAGAAGCGCGTCGTGGAAGCGATGCTCGGGGTCGCCAAGCGCATCATTTGGACCGAGGTCT
>CAZRFC010000262.1:0-6240 GCA_964598975.1 uncultured Mycobacterium sp.
CACTCCCACGGACTACCTCAACGGCCAGATCCACTACGTGATCCTCCAGACCACTTCCGCCACGTCCGGCAAGACTCGGATCGAGCGCTTCCTGGGGGCGGCCTTCAACGTGACGGTCCCGTGAGCGAGCCCGCCTACATGACCGGCGTGATCGGCTGCGCGTGGGTCGGGCCCGGCGCCTTGACGGCCGAGCAGCAGGCCCGCCTGTGGGAGTTGTTCGAGCGGGGCGAGTGCATTGCCTACGTGACCGGCGAGTGCCACACGCACGGTAAGGCGCGCACGTGACCCCCTCCGCTCGGATCGGCACCCTCGGCCTCCTGGCCCTCGCCGCGCTCAGCGCCGTCAGCCACGGCTGCGGCAGCTCCCGCCGCCCGCGGAGCGTTCCGTGATCCACCTCGCCGGCCGCCTCCTGCTCGCCGCCCTCGCCCTGGCCGTGCTCCTGCTGGCGCTGCCGGCGGGGCTCCTCTCTCCCCGAACAGGAGGCACCTCGTGAGCGACCATGCCCCCAGCGACCGCCCGAACACGCCCACCTCCCCGCACGAGCGGCCGCCCGTGAACCTGGCCGCGCTCCCGATCGACCAGCGCCTGGCGCGCGCCGAGGCGCACCTGGAGATCGCCCAGGACCGGCTCGGGGTGCTCGAGCGGCGCGCCGGCCGGGCCGAGCAGGGGGTGGTGAGGATCGAGGCCCGCATGACCCACATGGAGGGCCAGCTCGCCTCACTCCAGGCCGGGGTGGTGCGCGTCGAGGCGCGGGTCGACGAGATCCGGCCGGACGTGCTGCGCGTGCGCCGGCTGCTCGCCTGGGGCGGCGGGGCCGGGTTCGTGATCCTGGCCGTCATGGAGGCCCTGCAGGCGTTCGGCCTGTTCCGCTGACGCTGCAGGCGTTCGGCCTGTTCCGCTGACGCTGTCCGACCCGTGAGCGAGTCTCCGGGCCTGGAGGTGACCTGTGCCCGCCCTGATCCCCGTCCTGTGGTCCCGCCTGCCGCGGCTGGTGCTCGCGCTGGTGGTCCTGGTCGCCCTCCTGGCGCCTGCCGTGCTCGCGCAGGACCTGCAGCCCGACCCCGGCCCAGAGCTGCTACAGCCCGCCGCGCCCGCGGCGCCCCGGGCCGAGGGCAAGTCCCCGCTGGAGGATACGGTGAACCAGATCCTGCTCCTGCTCGCCGCCATGGCGCTCGCCCTGCTGCGCGAGTGGTGGGCGAAGCGTCAGGCGCAGGCGCAGCGCGACACGCTGATCCACGTCGTGGAGAAGAACGACGCCGGCCCGGTCAAGTCCGCGACGGCGCGCCTCGACAACAAGGCCCTGAACAAGCGGGTGGCCCAGCTCTACCCGCCCGAGGAAGGTGCGGCGTGACCACGGAGATCAAGCTCGGCGTGGTGCTCGGTGTCCTGGTGCTGGTCGTGTCCGGCCTGAAGCTGTTCCAGCAGTGGCGCGCCGCCAAGCGGCGGGCCGAGCGCGCGCGGAAGTCGACCCGACCCTCGATCCGCCCGCCGATCTACTTCAGCGCGCTCCTGCTGGGCCTCCTGGTGGGGATCGGCTGCGTGCCGGCGCAGGCGCTGGTGCTCCTAGAGAAGCGGAAGGCGGTCAACGAGGGCCACTCCAAGGACCCCAAGCTCGGGCCGGACGCCCAGGCGATCGCGCTCGACGCCTACGACGCCGACTGCGTGCTCCTGGAACTGCTCGACGGCCAGGACCTGCCGGGGCCGGTGGCCGAGCGGATCGCGGCGCGTGAGGCCGCGCGGAAGGCGGCGGGGAAGTGACCACCGTTCGGGAGGAGTCCCGCGAGCGGGCCAAGTCGCGCGAGGCTGCGGGCAACGGCGACGTCAGGACGGTCCCCGGCCTCTACTGGTGGGTGCGGGACACCGACGAGACCGGCATGAGCGGCGCGGGGCGCGTCGCGCAGGTCGCGGTGTTCGAGGACGGGAGCGCGGTGCTGCGCTGGATCAGGGCCCGCAACACCGCCGGCGTCCAGAGCACCGTGTTCTACGAGTCGGTCCGGGACCTGATCCACGTCCACGGCCACGGGGAGAAGCGCACCGGCCACCTGGAGCACGCATGACCCTCCGCGACGAGATCGAAGGCGCCAAGCGCCGCGCGGCCGACGCTGCGGCCGACCAGGTCAACGCCCACGCCGAGGAGTGGACCTCCAAGGGCCTCAGCGAGGCGCTGGACGCGGCCCGCGACCTCCACGGGCCCGAGGGCGCGCTGGCGATCGTCGCGCTGGAGGCGCTGGCCAAGCGCCAGGGCGAGCTCGTCCAGGCCGGCAAGCCGTGGGTGCTGGAGGCGCTCTCCCGGTTCGGGGCGGGTCGCCTCAAGGCGGAAGACCTGCAGCTGATCTCGCGCTCGAGCTTCGAGGAGCGGCGGGCCGCCCTGCACGCCGCGATCGACGCCGCCCACGCCGACCACCTGGCCCGCGCCGAGGCGCGCCGGCAGCTCCTGCGAGTGGCGCAGGAGGTCGGCGCCGCGGCGATCCGTGCGGCGATCCCGCTCCTGATCGCGGCCGCGGGGATCTGATGCCCAGCCTGAGTGTGATCCTGGAGTCCGACGGCGCCTGGCCGGACCTCCAGGCCAAGGACAAGGCTGGCGACCTGATCTGGCTGCGCGACGCGCACCTGCAGGTCGCGGCCCTCGCCATGGGCATGGCCAGCGGCAAGGCGAGCGTCGCGATCCGGGTCGACCTGCCCGACGGGCGCACCGTGGTGGCCGAGTGGATCGTGGCCGAGGACGGAGCCGGCCGCGAGCTGGCCCGCGGCACCGAGCTGGGCGAGCAGACCGACGGGACGCTGATCCTGCGCGACGCTCGCGGCTGGGAGGTGTGGCGCAGCCCTGAGCCCTGCCCGCCGCAGTGGTCGAGGCTGCCGCGGTGACCCGCTCCGCCCGAATCGGCGCCACCGGCCTGCTCGCCCTCGCCACGATCAGCGCCGTCAGCCACGGCTGCGGCAGCTCCCGCCGCCCGCACGCAGCTGCGACCACCTACGCGCAGGTGGGGCCCGTGCTCCCGGGCGACGCTGCGCGGATCGAGCGCGCGCTGCGCGCCTGGGACGCCGCGGGCTACCCGGCGCTGGCGGTGCGGATCGAGCTGCGGGACCCGGACCCGCTCGCCAGCCAGCGGCTCGGCGTGCCGGGGTTCGTGTTCCTCGGCTCCGACTACGAGGCCGTGGTCACGCCGCCTGAGTGGGGCGCGGCGGGGTCGATCGCCTGCACCCGCGGCAGCGAGCACCAGCTCGCCCACGAGCTGCTCCACGTGCTGCACCAGGTGGAGGGGCACGCGCCCGACCCGCTGCACGCTGACTCGCGCTGGGGGCCGGTGAACGCGCTGCGCGACCGGCTGCGCGGAGGCGCCCCGTGAAGCGCCTCCGCGACGACCTGTGCGAGATCGGGCTCCTCGTGCTGGTCGCGTGCGTCCCCTGGCTGGTGGCCGCCTGGATCGTGGCGCCCGCCGCGCGCTCGGTCTCCGCAGCGGCGCCCTGCGGCTGCGGAGAGCGCGCCTGCGCCATGCCGTGCTCGTCGTGCTGCCCCGGCGCGGGCCCCGAGGGCTGCCCGCCCCCGCCCACGGTGCCGCGGTGATCCACCTCACCGGACGCGCCCTGCTCACGGTCGCAGCCCTGGCGCTCCTGCCAGCGGCCCTGGCCGTGGCCGCGTTCGAGGTCGCGCTCACATGGCCGGGCGGCGGGTCCCCAAACACGTCGTCGGCTCGTCGCCGGCACCGCCGCCCGGCCACCCACGGAGGCACCCTGTGAGCGAGCAGCAGGACCCGAAGCCCACCAGCGCGGCGAGCAAGATCACCGGCGGCGCGGCGCTGCTCACTGGCGCCGGCACCGCCGCCGGGATCTTCGAGGGCCGGGAGTGGGCCGACGTGGCCGCCCGCGCCGGGGTCCCGTTCCTCGTGCTGCTGCTGTGCGTCTACCTCGGCCTCAAGGTCGGCGCGTTCCTGGCGCCCTACCTGCGCGACGCGTTCTCTCTCCACCGCGACTTCGTCACGTCGGTCAAGGACGTGACCGTGAAGCAGGCCGCCGCGATCGAGCGCCTGGCCGAGGGGCACGAGTCGCTCAACATCCGCCTGGACGCGGTCTGCACCGAGCAGCGCGAGACCAACCGGATCCTGCGCGCCGCGGCCCAGACCCCCATTCCGCCGCGCGAGCAGCGGTGACCGCCGGCCAGCGCCGGGCCTGCCCGATCTGCGGGGCGCACCTGATCCCGCCGGCGCTCTTCTGCGACGCCGACTGGCTGGCGATCCCGCGCGACCTGCAGCAGGAGATCGGCGAGCGCTACTGCGTGGCGCGGGCGGCGCAGGGCGGCCGGTCTAGCGAGGGGTGCAGGCGAGCCGTCGCCGCGCTGCGCGAGGCTGTGGAGCGCGCCTCGGGCGCCGTGCGGGCGCTGCTGGGCTAGGCCCCGTCGATCAGGCGCCGAATCACGTCCGAGCGCGTCTCGCCGTCGCCGGCCAGCTCGTCCAGCCGGTCGCAGTGGGACGAGGCCAGGCGGACGGTGACCACCGTGGTCTCCTCGCCGGGGACCACGCGGGGCCGTCCGATCACGCCGCCGGGGGTGGAGCAGACCGGGCAGCGGCCGCGCTTCCCGCTGTCGCACTGCTCGCCCCACTGGTGGGCCGCGTCCCGCTTTCCAGCCCGCTTCTGCTTGCTTCGGCGCGAGCGGTCGGCCTGCTCGCGCTCGTCGCAGCGGGAGCAGTAGGCGCGCCCCCGGCGCGTGATCGTGCCGGGGGCGCGGTCGGGGCAGCCGCCCCGGTAGCCGACGCAGTGGCTCACTCCGGCCTCGGGAGCAGGTGCGGCAGCTCCTCGTAGAGCGCCCGGTAGACCCGTCGCCACGCGACCTGCATGGCTTCCCACGCGGCGGCGGTCTGCGCGTGGGCGTCCTCCAGGCTGAGCCGGGCGCCCTCCGTCGGGTGCCGGAGCAGGTAGCCCACGGCCTCGTGCTCGACGTGCAGGCGCTCCTGCCACAGCCGGCGCGCCCGGTCGAAGTCCCCGCGCAGGTCCTCCGCGTCGGGCAGGCGCGGGCCGATCAGCGGGGCCAGGTGGACCTCGCAGCGCTGGCTCCCGTCGCTGGCGCGGTGGACCAGCTCCGCGCCGCAGGCCACGCAGAGGAGCGCGCGGTGGGCGCTGGTGAACCCGCCGGCCATGACGGCCGCGGCGGGGAGGCCCGGCGCGCGGCTGGTGCGACGGCGGCTCACGAGCGGGCCTCGTGCGCGGATCGCTGCCTGGCGCACGCCTCAGCGGCGCGGCCGGACCTGTGATCGTGGCTGCACGGCTCTCCGTCTGGCGACATGGACGACCACGACTCACCGGCGCGCGTCGTGGCGTGTGTCCCGGCCACGCGCCATCCGTCCGGCAGGGCGGGGCAGCGGCGGGTCAGCTCCACGTGGGCGCTCACGAGCGCACCCCCGCGCGGGTCGCCGCCAGCGTCTTGGCCAGGCGGATCGCCTCGGCCACCTGGGCGGCGGTCAGCGAGTGGACCCGGGTGTAGTGGCCGGCCACCTCGTCCAGCGCGCGCACCACGGGCACCGGGCCCAGGGTCACGTCCAGGGACGCGAAGTGCTGCTCCGGTTGGCCCGCGGCGCCGTAGCTCCACGACCGCCAGGGGTCGTCGGCAGCGCAGGGCAGCTCGATCTCGTAGCTGGTATCGTTCTCACGGGTCACGGGACACATCCTCTCGTTGACTCAGGGCCGCTCGGCTATCACCCGGGCGGCCCGCTCTCATTCAGCCCGCGACCTTGGACACCCCAGGACCGCCGTGCTGACAGAGGGCACTATGGCAGTTCCGTATGACGTAATCAAGTAGACGAACCGCCCCTCGTTTGTAACGACCCAAGGCCAGCAGCAGCCGGCCTGTCCGACCTGCCTGGCAGCCTCCGGGCCTGGAGGTGCCCCATGGCCGACTCGTCCCCCGCTCCCGCCCCCGCCCTCACGCGCTCATGGCGCACCACCGCCTGCGGCGTCCTGGCCGCCGTCTCGGCCCTGATCGGGCTGGTGGTGGTCCCGCTCCTGGACGAGGACCCGGCCACGGTGGCGCACTGGGCCGAGGCCTTGCCGATCGCGCTGGCCGCGATCGGCCTGGGTGCCGCCCGCGACTCGCAGGTGAGCTCCGAGGCCGCGGGCGCCAAGTGAGCCCCGCCCTCCTGGCCGCGGCGCTGCTCGCGGTGACGGCGCTCGTGGTCGCCGCGGCCGAGCTGCTCGCGCTGCGCCAGCGCCGCGCTGAGGCCAGGCGGCGGCGCGAGAGCACGCGCTCTC
>CAZRFC010000263.1:0-6225 GCA_964598975.1 uncultured Mycobacterium sp.
GTTCCCGGCCTACAACCTCACCGACTTCGGCTTCGCCCACGTCGACCGCAACCCGGCGCCGGAAGCGCTGGATGCCGCACAGGCCAAGATCAAGGCCGCGCTGGCCGAGTTGGATTGAACTTGATCCGCGCAGGGCAGCCCTACACTTGCACCATGGATTTCGCGAAGCTGCTGGCCGATATAGCGACCACCCCGGTCCGGGTGGGCCTCGCGGCGGCTGATGCGGGACTTGAGATCGCCGAGGCGGCGATCGACCTGGCCAAACGAGGTCTCGGGGACGCCACGGTTCCCTCCCCGGGTGAGTCTGTCGCCCATCTGTTCGGACTCGACGAGACCATCGAGCGGGCCAACCGGTTCGCCTCGCTACTGGACGAAGACACCCCACTGGGCCGCGCGCTGGCGACCGACGGGGCCCTGGATCGGCTGCTACAACCCGGCGGGCTCGTCGATAAGGTGCTGGCACCCGACGGGGTGCTGGACCGGATGACCGCCGAGGGCAGCGCGGTGGACCGCGCACTTGCACCCGGTGGCCTGGTGGATCGGCTTTTCGGCGAAGACGGCGTGCTCGAACGAGTGCTGGCCGAGGACGGCGTGGCCGATCGGCTGCTGGCCGAGGGCGGTCTGGTGGACAAGCTGACCGCCAAGAACGGGCCATTGGAACAACTTGCGGCCGTCACCGATTCGCTCAACCGGCTGGCACCCGGGATGGAGGAACTCGCGCCCACGATCGAGACGCTGCGCGAAGCCGTCGTCGCGATGACGCTGGTCGTCAATCCGCTGAGCAACATCGCCGAGCGGATTCCCATCCCGGGCCGTGGCCGCTGGCCGCTCGGCATCTTCGGCAACGAGGAAGACGACCGCGGCGACCGGGACGAGTGAACCGATAAAGTGACCGGTGGCCGGTCTTCGGACCGGACACCACGCCTCCTTAGCTCAGTGGTAGAGCACTCGCCTTGTAAGCGAAAGGTCGTCAGTTCAATCCTGACAGGGGGCTCCAGCGCGGGACCTACACCAGCATCTGGGACTTGGGTATCTTCGGCATCTCGGTCGTGATGCGCTGCATCACCCCGGGGAACATGTGGAGTTCGGGATAGACGATCGGCTTGCCGCTGTTGATCACCGACACCGAGATAGCCCGTTCCGGGTCGGCCCAGGTCAATTGGTTACTGAAACCCATGTGGCCGAACGCGTGCTGGGTGTCCAGGCCGTAGAGGCTGACCACCTGCGCCCCCAGCATCAGGCCGTAGGAGAACCGGGTCGGGTAACCCAGCGAGAAGTCGATCTCCAGATGCGATCGCTCCAGGAGCGCGCGCCGGATGGTGTCGGTCTCGATCACCCGGACTCCGTCCAATTCGCCCCCGCAGCGCATGATTTCGAAGAACCTGGACAGCTCCCAGGCCGTGGAAACAGTGTTGGCCGACGGCACGACGCCGGTGAGATAGCGCGGGTCGTTGGTCAACTTGACGAGTCGGTCCAGTTCGACTCCCAGTGCCCGGGTGAGCAGGGTGGACAGCGGCGGGGCGGTCGGCGGCCCGGTGACGTAGTTGAGCGCGACTCGGTCAACGTCATCCGGCGCGACGCCGTAGTTGGTCCAGCGGAAGTCAAGGGGGTCGAGGAATTCCTCGGCGAGCACCTGACGAATGTCCTTGCCGGTGACCGCGTGAACGACCTCGCCGAGGATGAATCCGCCGGAGACGGCGTGGTAGGCCAGGTAGCGGCCCGCTTTGGCGAACGGCGCGGCGTTCACCAGGGTATCGACCATGAAGTCCCGGTCGGTGAGCTTGTCGAGGTCCATCGCGCCCGACGGCAGGTTCGGCACGCCGGAGCGGTGTGCCAGAACATGCCCGATGGTGATCTCGTGCTTGCCGTTCTTTGCATAGCCGGGGATGTAGTCGGCGACCGGGTCGGCGAGTTCGAGCATCCCGCGTTCGATGAGCTTGTGCACCAGGAAGGCGGTGATGGCCTTGGAGGTGGAGTACGTACAGAACGGGGTGTGGACCGTCGCGGGCACCTTGGGGGTGTCCTTGCGGTCGGCCGGTCCGTTGCCGCTGGCGTGGCCGATGGCCCGGTTGAGGATCACCGCGCCATGCCGACGCACACAGATCTGAATCGCCGGGTGAACGCCACTGCGGTACCAGTCGAGCACCGCCGACCAGATTGCCTGCACCCGGCGCGGGCTGACATCGCCGGCCTCCGGCGGATCCTCGGGACCGACGTCGATCACCGAGTCGAGGTCCTTGGGAACGTAGATGCGTCGAAGCGGGTCCGGCAGCCCCAGCGGAGGTTTGGGCAGCGGCGGAATCAGCGACGGCATGGGCGCATCGTAGGCGCGCCCGGTCAATGCTTTCCGGTAATTCCGTACAGCAGTGTGCTCACCACGTAGTGGCAGTGCTCATCGGAAACCGGCCGGTCGTAGAGAAGCACCGGCAGGCACAGTCCGATCGCCAGCATGTCGATGGTCAGGGCAGGGTCGGTGTCGGGTGGACATTCGCCGCGCGCGATCGCCCGCTGGACCATGACGCCGATCCGGTGCAGTCGGTGTTCCAGGAACACCGCCCGGGTGTCGGACAGATCCCAGTCCTCGGGCTTGACGATCAGGCCGTCGAGTAACCGGCGCCCGTCGGGGGTGTTCACCGTTCGGGCGTAGGAGCGCGCGTACTCGAGCAGATCGCCGGGAAACGTCCCGGTGTCCGGAACGGGAATGTGACGGTCGGCCGCGTTGAGGACCATCCACCGCATGGTCTCGTCGAGTCCGTCGCCAATGTCAGGCATTGGACAGGCTCCATCTCGTCTCGGGACGACTAACGACTTCCCGGATCACCGCAGGACAGTTGATATCCGAACGGGCCGATGGATGCCGCTCATGATGGCAACCTCCGAAGTCCTCGCGCAGCGAGATTAACAAAACAGGCCGATAGTACGACTTTGTTCCGGTGGAAATTTCGCGGATAGCTGAGAACACTGCTAGCTTACTGACCGGTATTCGGCATCCGCCGTGGTGAAGAGTCGATCGGGAAGGGATCCGGTGACAGCTGCTGCGACCTATTCCGACCCGCTGGCGCTCATGCAGGCCGATCGGGATCAGCTCACGCATCTGCTTCGCGGGTTGGCCGCACGGCTAGACCAACTCGACCGCCGGCTGGCGGATCTGGCTTGGCGCGGGCGCAGCTCACACGTCAATACTTCTATCGGCGAAGTGGTCTGCGAGAGAACCGCTTTGGAGTCCGAGCGCGAGCGGCTGACAGATCGGCTGGCGGTGCTGGCAGGACAGCTCAACACCCTGGACCATCAGATGTCGAGCGGCGACTGCAGTGAGCGGCCGACATCGGCGCGGGTGGGCACGTGTCCGTATTGCGGTTATCCCAGCCTGGCCTCGGGCCTGTGTGCCTTCTGCCGTCCGCAACTCGCGCGCTGACTGCTCAGGCCGGCCCGATCCGCTCGGAGTCATAGATAAGCAGCTGGCCGTTGCGGGGAACCACACTGAGCCAACGGTTCTCGGTGTCCACCCGGCCGTCGCGAAGGACGTAACGGATGGTGGCCACCACGCTGGTGGCGTCCCGCGGGCTAATCGACAGCACCGCCACCGACTGGATCGTGGACCAGAAGCCGAGGTAGTCGTCGAAGCCGTTGCGCTGCTGGTAGTTGACGTCGAGGTTGTTCCAGGCGGCCCCGGCATTGCCGGGCAGTTGTCCGTAGAACGCCGTCACCGCGTCCCGCATCGACTCGAAGGAGACCACATCGACCGGACGGGGCGCCGGCGCTGATGACGTGGGCGACGTGCGCGTTGTCCCCGTGGTGGCCGACGGGGTGGCCGACGGGGTGGTAGCCGGGCGTGAGGTGAGCATCGTTCCCGATGAGGAACTTGTCGGCTGGTGCTGGCGGGGCCAGACCGCGACGGCCAGCGCACCCAGAATCAGCATCAACGCGACGGCGGCCAGCGCCCACGGCCAGCGCGACGGCGCCGGTGCGGCCCGGACCGGCTCTTCCGGATCTGCCGGGTAACCGGCGCCCAGGACGGCTGTGTGCTCCAACGGCGGGGGCGCCGCCGGGACCGGGGCGGGAGGCCGGCGCGGCGCAGGCGGGGCCTGCGCGGGCGGCGGGGCCTGCGACTGCGGCCGGGAACCCTCTGCCGCCTGCCGCAACGCGTCGGCGAAGTCGGTACAGGTGGGGAACCGCTCGGTGGGGCTCTTCGCCAACGCCTTGCCCAGTACCGGATCCAGCGGGGCCAATGCGGGTCGGACGTCACCCAGCCTGGGGGGTGGCGCATTGAGGTGCTGGCCGATTACCACCGCCGGGTTCGATGATCCGTACATCGGTGTACCGGTCAAGAGGTGATACGCGGTCGCCGCCAATCCGTACTGGTCCGCCCGGCCGTCAAGGGCCGAACCCATCAACTGCTCGGGGGACGCGTAGTTGACCGTGCCGACCGTCATATTGGTTTCGGTCAACCCGGTGGTTTCCGCCGCATCCCGGGCAATCCCGAAGTCGGCCAGCACAATCCGGCGGCGGCCGCGCTCGGGGTGGGTGAGCAGAATGTTGGGCGGCTTGACGTCTCGGTGCAGCAGACCACGGACGTGCGCGTAGTCCAGTGCGTCGGCGACCGCGGCGACGATCTCCACGACGTCGCGCGGCGGCATTCCGTTCGGATACTGCTCTCGCAGCAACCGCCCGGCGTCGGGCCCGTCGATGAAGTCCATCGAAATCCACAACTGTCCGTTGAATTCGCCCCGGTCGTGGATACCGACGATGTGCGGGTTGTACAGCGAGGCCGCCAGTTCAGCCTCCCGATTGAAGCGGGCGCGGAAATCGGCCCCAGCTGACATCGCCGCGGGCAGGATCTTCAGCGCATCCTGCCGCGGCAGCCGCGGATGCTGCACCAGGTAGACCTCACCCATGCCGCCGAACCCGAGCGGTCGCAGAATCTGATAGCCCGCGAATACCTCGCCATTAGCCAGCGGCATGTGCGGCATCGTACCGACGCCGCACCCGCGAACCGGCCAGGTCAGTCTTCTTCGGCGTTCTCCGGTCTGCGCAGCGCGTCCCGGTCCCCGAATAGCGGCCGGCGCACCTGCTGATGGCCGTGCACTCCCCCGTGCACTCCTTCGGCGTAGGCCGTCTCGGCGTGCTGGGTGAAGTCCACACCGCTGGCCTCGTCCTCGGCGCTGAGCCGGAAGCCCATGAACCTGTCGATCAGTGTGGCCAGGCCGTAGCTGACGCTGAAGGCATAGGCCGCCACCACTACCATGGCCGTCGCCTGTTTGCCCAGTTGACCAAGTCCGCCGCCGTAAAACAGGCCCTGCGCTCCGCCGGTCATCGTGGCAGTGGCGAGCAGACCGATCAGCAGTACGCCCACCACACCTCCGACGAAGTGCACCCCGACGACGTCCAGCGAGTCGTCGTAGTTCAGTTTGAATTTCAGCCCGATGGCGAAGGCGCAGATGATGCCTGCCGCGGCACCGACCACGGCCGCCCCCAGCGTCGACACCGTCCCGCAGGACGGCGTGATGGCGACCAGTCCTGCGACGATTCCCGACGCGGCGCCGAATGTGGTGGGTTTACCGTCGCGGATCTGCTCAACGGTGAGCCAGCCCAGCATGCCGAGGCAACCGGCAACAAGGGTGTTGAGCAAGACCGCGGCGGCCATCCCATTGGCGGCCAACGCCGAACCGGCGTTGAATCCGAACCAGCCGAACCACAACAGCCCGACGCCGAGCAGAACGAACGGCAGGTTGTGCGGGCGCATCGCATCCTGCTTGAAACCGAGGCGCGGACCCAGCACCAGAGCCAGCGCGAGCGCCGAGGACCCGGACACGATCTCGACCACGAGTCCGCCGGCATAGTCGAGCACGCCCATCTCGAAAAGCCACCCATTCGGTGCCCAAACCCAATGTGCAACAACGGCATACACCGCGATGGCCCACAACGGAACGAATACCATCCAGGCCGCGAACTTGGCCCGGTCGGCGATCGCACCGCTGATCAGCGCCGCGGTGATGATGGCGAAACTCAATTGGAATGTGACGTAGAGCAATTCGGGCACGGATCCGCGAAGGGTGTCCGGGCCGATGCCGGCCAACCCGGCGCGCGACAGGCCGCCGATCAGCCCGGTGGAACCCTCGGAGAAGGCCAGGCTGTAGCCCACCAGCAGCCAGGACACCGTCACCAGCGGTATCGAGATGAAGCTCATCATGATCATGTTGAGCACGCCGGTGGTGCGGACCATGC
>CAZRFC010000264.1:0-6110 GCA_964598975.1 uncultured Mycobacterium sp.
TGCTGGCCTTTCCGGCCTTATCTTTGGGTACGCCGGCTGCCCCGGCGCCTCCGTCGCCTCCGTCGCCGAAGAGCGATCCGCCCGACCCGCCGGTGCCGCCGTTTCCGCCTAGGCCTCCGTCGCCGGTGCTGAAGCTGCCGGTGCCTCCGGCCGCGCCCTTACCGCCCTTGCCGCCGGTGCCGAAGATGCCGGCGGCGCCGCCGGTGCCGCCGGTGCCGCCATTGCCGGCGTTGAAGCCGTCGCCCGCGCCGCCGCCGACGCCGCCTACGCCGCCGGTTCCACCGGTTCCGAACAGCTTGCCGCCGGTGCCGCCGGTGCCGCCGGCCCCACCGCTCTCGCCGTCGAGGCCGACGCCGCCCAGCCCGCCCTTGCCGCCTTTACCGGATAGCCACCCCGCAGTCCCGCCGGTTCCGCCGTCACCGCCGATACCGCCGATGCCGCCCGTGCCGCCTCTACCGCTCAGCAGGCCGCCGGTGCCGCCCGTGCCGCCGGTCACGCCCTCGCCGCTGTTGCCGCCGGTGCCGCCGGCACCGAACAGACCCGCGCTGCCGCCGGTGCCGCCGACGGAGCTGGGGGAGGGGCCCAGGAGTGGGACCAGTGCACCCCGGCCGCCGAACCCGCCGGTGCCGCTGATGAGTCCGCCGTTGCCGCCGTTGCCGCCGTTGCCGCCGTTTTCCCCGGCCCCGCCCCCGCCGCCGATGCCGAATAGTCCGGCATTGCCGCCCGTGCCGCCGTCGCACGCGCCGCCGGAGCAGTTCGCCGCCGCATTTCCGCCGTAGCCGGCGCGGCCGAAGAGAATGCCGGCGTTGCCGCCGTTGCCGCCGTTGAAGCCCCAGCCGCCGCTTCCGCCCAGCAGGCCGGCCCGGCCGCCGTTACACGGGTCTGCTCCGGCGCATGTCTCGGGGGTGTAGCTGAAGCCGTTGCCGAACAGCAGGCCGGCGTTCGGGTGGTCGGCTGTCCCGTTGCCGAACAGGCCTGGACCTGACCGCAGGATCGCAAAGGCGGTGGGCGCGCCCGTTACCGACGTCGCCGCCGCATTACCCGGGGTCTTGACCACGATGATGCCGAAGAACGGCTTCTTCAGCTGCGCCGTGATGCCCGTTTTCAGCGCCGCGAAGACATCGCCAGGCACCTGGGCCTTCTGGTCCGGTGTGAGGGTGGCCGTGCCGAACGGTGTCGGGGTGTTGGCTTCGAGGAAGGTCCGGTCATACGCCTGATATCCCAGTTGGGTCCACGTGAACGCCTTGTCCGGGGTGTCGCATTTCAGCGCGCAGTCATCCATTATGTCCGGTGCGAGAACGTCGGTGTAGGCGATGTTGACCAGGATTTTCGTGGCGGGCTGCAGGGCATCGGCGAGCGGTGATCCCAGCAGGACGGGGCTGTTGAGACGGTCGAGCACGAGGTTGACCAGTGTCGCGGGCAACCGCATCGGGGCCAGGATCGGCAGGCCCGCCCCGGGGCCCAAGGTGAGGTAGGACTCCGAGACGTAGGTGCTGGGAGAGCTACCCCCGGGAACCGGGCCGTCCAGTTGGAGGAACTGGACGCCCACCGAGGCGAGCAGTGCAAAGCTGCAGTTCGGGGAACATGCATCTTGTGGCCAGACCCCGGAGACCGAGGCGGTGTTTCCGTTGCCCAAGACGCCGGCTGAGGCGAGTTGACTCACCACGGCAAGAGGGTCGCTCAACGCGCCGGAAACGATGTCCGGCGCCGGGATCACCGCCAATGCCGAGTTGAGGATCGCGAAGGGGTTAGCCGTTGCCGGGAAGTCGCCGTAGGTGTTGTATGCCCAGGTAAGGTCAGTCAGTCCGGCCCAGAGATCCGTCCGGTTCGGGTCCGGGTTGTCCGGGTCGGGATCTGGGTCGGTGGTGTAAGAGCCGAAGGCGGGCAGATCGGGATCTATGCCGAACACTCTTGCTATCCCCGGGAAGCGGGCCGCGAGTCCGCCATTGGGTCGCAGCAGGTCATTGATGGCAATCAGGCCGAGGCCGGTCGTACCGGTCGCCAACGGGGCCTGTCCGGCGGGGGGCGCGGGTGGCAGGTTGGTGAACTGGTCGATAAAACCCCGGGCCGCCGCGATGGCGCTGAAAGAGCCGACCCCGGTGGTAAGCACGGGCGCCACCCTGCACAGGTCGGTCGCCGCAGAGCTACATGTGGAGCTTGTAGTCGAGGTGGGAATGAACGGCAACCCATTGATCGCCCGATACATGTTTGTCGTCGTCCCAGCGGTCGGCGCCAGGGTCCAGTAGCCGCCGGGGACCACCGGGGGAAGCTGAATGCCTGCGATGCCGAGCGCGGGCAGCAGGTTGACCAGCGGTCCGGTGGTCGGTGCCACTGTCGCGTTGTTGTAGTCGGCTGCGGCGTTCGGGGCGCTGATTCCCAGGCCCAGTGCGCTGGTGGTGGCGGCGGCCAAGCCGGTCAAGGCGATTCGTTTGGCCCGGCTGCGGTTGCTCTTGCGGGCGGCGCGGCGCGCCTTGCGGTTGGTGCAGGTGTCAGGCATGTCTTGCCCTTTCCGCCGGCTCGGCCGGCGTATTTTCGACTTGGGGAACCCGCGATTCGAGTTCGGGAGAGGAGCCTAAATTGCATGGGCGCAAAATTTCCGCGGAATGCGCAATCCCTATGCGGTCGGGTTCAGCCGCGGGACGTCGGCCTCGGGTTCTCCCCATTTGCGGCGTACCGCTTCCCATGGGTTCGCGTAGCGGCCCGGTTTGCGGTAGTACGGGGACTGCCTTTTGAGGTATTCCCGTGCCAGCGGCGCGATCACCCGCAGGGGATAGCGTTTCCAGCCCGCCTTATCGGCGGTTTCGGCCAGCATCTGCGGCCAGGAATGGTGCTGGTGGCCGAGCAGGGCATTCGCGGTCGCGGAGTCCATCCAGTCGGTGGAGAACCAGCCGTCGTCGTCTTCCGGGTCGCCTCTGCGGCCGGGGGGCAGGGCGCCGACCAGTCCGAGGGCAGCCGCGGTCGACGAGCCGATTTCACCCTGCAGAAGGCGGTGCGAATCATCGCCGCCGATCAGCAGCGTTCGGCCCACCACGTCGGCGGTAGTGGCCGCCGCGAACGCGTGCGCGACATCGCGGACGTCGACGGTGTGCAGTCGTCCGTCGGTGGGCAACACACCCTCGAAGTAGATGAGGTTCGGGTCGGTATCCAACTGCATGTCGACGGTGAGCACGCCACCCAGTCGCAGGATGACCCAGTCCAGACCAGAGGCGCGAACGAGGGTCTCGGCTTCGACTTTGTGCCCGCCGTAGAGGTCGTAGGGACGGACCGGTGTGTCGGAGGTGAGCACGTCGCTGATCCGGTGCGGGTTGCGCGGGCCGTAAACGGCGATGCTGGAGGCTTGCACGAACCGGGGCCGAACCGATTGCGCCGCAGCGGCTTTGACGAGGAGTGCGGTGGCGTCGACGTTGACCGCTCGGGCGAGGACGGGCTTTGCGTAGCACAGCGGTGGGATGACCGCGGCCAGGTGGATGATCACCGAAGGTTCTACCGCCGATAACAGGCCACTCACCTGAGCCGGGTCGGTCAGATCGGCCCAGCGGGCCCTTACCCCGGCTGGGAGCGCCGCGGCCGCCCTGCGGTTGGCCGGGACGTCCAGGTCCGTTGCCACCACCCGGCGTCCAAGCCCGGCCAGATGTTTGACAGTCGCCGTTCCGACTAGACCGAAAGCGCCGGTAACCAGCACCGCGTCGGACATCGGACCCCATCTCAATCAAACCGTCGTCGCGCCTCATCTTGCCCGACGTTCCCGGCGGCCGGGATTACCATCGCTACACATGGATCCGAATATGCAGTGGCGGCCCCCGGTGGAGCCACCGTTGGCACCGCCGCCGCCGATGCCCAAGACGGGCCGGCCGTGGTTGCCCGCCGCGATCATCGGCGCCGCGATCGTCATCGCCGCCGGACTGGTCGCCGGGGCGCTGATCCTGAAGAAGAGTGATCAGGCCGCGAGTGGGCCCACTACCTGCGAGGCATGGTCGGAGACCCGGCTGACGCTGCGGGCGATCCCCGCGCTGCCCAATGGCTGGACCTGGAAAACGCCCAAGATCGATACCGCCATCGCGAACCAGAACGCGCCGGTCGCCAGGGCCCTGGACCTCTTCGAGCCCAAGATCGCCGCCCAGCCCGCCGACGTCGCGCAGGCGGCCAGGGATTACCTCGTGGCACGTCGCAACCAGATGCAGACGCTCAGCGATCGCAGCTATACCCCGCAGGACGGGGCCGCGGTCGACACCGCGCTCCAACGCCTCAACGAACTCTGCGGAATAGTCTCCGACGGCCGTCGCATCTGATCAGTCGTCGGCCTCGGAAGCGGCCAGCGCGGCCTCGATTCGCGCCCGGGCGCCGGCCAGATGCTCCTCGCACCGCCGCGCGAGCGCCTCACCGCGTTCCCACAAGGTCAGCGACGCATCGAGATCCAGGCCACCCTGCTCGAGTGCCCGGACCACCTCGATCAGCTCGTCTCGGCACTGTTCGTAACCCAGATCGCTGACCGGAATCTGCGGTTCACTCATCCAGTCCCATCCTCCCGTCCGGTGCTCACGGCGCCCACCGCGCCATCGGAAAGCCTTATGCGCAAAGCGGTTCCCGCCGGTGCGTCCGCTGTTGAGCGCAGCACAATCGTCCCCGCGGCGCTGCCCGCCTCGGGCACTCGCTGCACCACCGCGTAGCCCCGAGCCAGGGTGGCGGCCGGTCCCAGCGTGGTGAGCCTGGCCGAAAGGTGTCCGACCCGTTCGGACTCGGCCCCCACCAGTCGGGTCACGTCGCGGCGTGCCGCCGCCCTCGCCCGCTCGACCTCGACGACCCGCTCGTTGATCATCCGGATCGGATCGGCCAGCGCCGGCCGGCTGCGAACCTGAGCCAGGTGGTGCTGCTCGCGGCCCACCCAGTTGCGCAGTGCGTCGGCACTTCGGCGCCGCAACTCGGCAACCCGCGCCAACTCGGCGCCGGTGTCGGGCACCACCTTCTTGGCGGCATCGGTCGGGGTGGCCGCACGCACGTCGGCGACCAGGTCGCAGAGCGGGTTGTCCGGCTCGTGACCGACCGCGCTGACCACCGGGGTGCGGCAGGCCGCGATCGCCCGGCACAGCGTCTCGTCGGAGAACGGCAGCAGGTCCTCCACGGTGCCGCCGCCCCGCGCGATGATGATGACGTCGACTTCCGGGTGGGCGTCCAACTCCCGCAACGCTTCGACGATCTGGGCGACCGCGTTCGGCCCCTGGACGGCTGTGTTGCGGATCGCGAACCGCACCGCCGCCCACCGGCTGCCGGCGACCGAGGTGACGTCCTTTTCCGCGTGACTGGCCCGGCCCGTGATGAGCCCGATCATGTTGGGCAGGAAGGGCAGTGGCCTTTTGAGCCGGTGATCGAAGAGGCCCTCGGCCGCGAGCACCTTGCGCAGCATCTCGATGCGGGCGAGCAATTCACCGAGGCCCACTGCCCGAATCTCGCTGAGCCGCAGGGAGAATGAGCCGCGCCCGGTGTAGAAATCCGGTTTTCCCCGCACGATCACCTGGGTGCCCTCGGTCAGTTTCACCGGGGCTCCCAGCATCAACTCGCGTGAACACGTCACGGTCATCGACATGTCGGCCGCCGGGTCGCGCAGCACCATGAAGACGGTGTTCGCGTTGTTGCGGGCGTTGATCTGGGTTAGTTGGCCCTCCACCCAGACGCTGCCCAACCGGTCGATCCACCCCTTGATGCGGATGGCGACGGCGCGGACGGGGAACGGATTCTCCGCGGACGTCCCCGGCGCAGTGCCGATCGGGCCGGTCATCTCCCCGGTTTCACTTGGCGGTCGCGCGGGTGATCCTGTTGGCCAGCAGTGTCTGGAACGGTGCGCGTGCCTTGGCGGCCTCCTCGAAGGCCAGCAACGCTCGCAGGTCGGACACGCTCAACGACTGGATGCGGGCCCGCAACTGGGCCAACGTCAAGGACTCGTAGTCCATCTCCACCGCGATGGGTGGCGGGGTGGCGTCCGGCTTTGCGGTCGCCGTCGTCGCGGGGTCGGGCTTGCCGGCGGTACCGGGTTTCGGGGTGCCGGGCGCCTTGCCGGTGCGGCCGGAAGCCGGGCCGCCGACCCCATCGGTCACCGAGTACAGGGCGAAGCGGCC
>CAZRFC010000265.1:0-6094 GCA_964598975.1 uncultured Mycobacterium sp.
ACGGCGGCACCATGGCGATGGGGCACGCGTTCGGGGCGACCGGCGCGATCCTGGTGGGCAGCTGCCTTGAGGAACTAGAACGCCGCGACGGCCGCTACGGGGTCGCGGCGGTCAGCGGGGCGGCCGGACTCGGGGTGGCGGTTGTCATTGAGCGGCTACGGGTCTAGGGCGGCGCACGATGCCGGAGTTGCTGATCGCGGTCAACCCGGCCGCCGATTCCAAGCTGCCGTATCTGCTGAGGATCCCGCAACCGGGCGCCGATCTGGTGTTCCGCACCTCGGGGACCTGGCCGCGGGTCAAGGCGCTGTACTGCCACCCGGTGCCCCTGCAGGAGTGGCCCGCGGACGCCCAGATCGTCGAGCGGGTGGTGCTGCGGTCCTGCCAGCGCCGCGGCGCGTCGATCGACGTGATCGTCGACCGTGCGCGGGAGAACCGCTCGCAGTTGGTGTTTACGGTGGCCCGTGGCCGCGACATGGTGTTCTGGCAGTCCCCGCGCACCCGCAAGCAGGCCCGCCCCCATGTGCGCACGCCGGCCGCCCGCGCCCAGGGCATCGCGGATCTGCAGATCGTCATCGACTCCCGGGAGCGCTACGCCTACCGCTTCCCCACCCAGCAGGTCGGCACGACGAAGCAGGCACTGCCGTGCGGGGACTACGGGCTGATGGTCGACGGCCGGTTGGTCGCCTCTGTGGAACGCAAATCGCTGGCAGATCTGGTTACCAGCCTCAGCGGCGGAACATTGCGCTTCCAGCTCGCCGAGCTGGCCGCACTGCCGCGGGCGGCAGTGGTCGTCGAGGAGCGCTACTCCCAGATCTTCACCCTGAAACACATCCGCCCCGCCGTCGTCGCCGACGGCCTGGCCGAACTGCAGATCCGCTGGCCCAACGTGCCGATCGTGTTCTGCGAGAACCGGCAGCTCGCCGAGGAGTGGACCTACCGGTTCCTAGCGGCCGCACACGACTGGCACCTCACCGAACAAGCTGTCGGGCAACGCATCTCGCCTCCCGCCGACGCACCCCTCGATAGTGCGGTCCGCGCCGAACCGAGTACCGCCGAGGTCCGCACCTGGGCGCGGGCGGCCGGCCTTTCGGTACCCGACCGGGGCCGACTGCGGCCCGAGATCTGGCAGGCCTGGCACGATGCCAACGGCCGGGCCGGAACCGCCGGGTGACTGGCCAGCGGATCGACAGCATCAGATAGCGGGAGCGTTCACACCGCAGCGGCGGCCGGCGCCACCGGGCCGGATAGTCCGGCCAGCCTTGAGGCCAGCGTCTCGTACACCGCGCCGATGCCGTCACGGGCGAACGTCGACCCGGCCGGCCAGAACTCCTGGTACCAGTCCGCGGTGACGAGATTGACCTGGTTCTTGAAGTTGACGCGCATCCACTGCTGAACGGGCGGATGCACGTTGAACATGAACTGCTCGATGTTGCGCGGCCCGATGGTCAGGATGCCGGTGACGTAACTGGTGGCGTCGGGTGTGGGCTCACCGAACATTCCCCAGATCGCCGACGGCGGACGATTGGCGAGGTTGTTCTCGTTTCCGGCCAGCAATGCCGGCACCGACGCGACGTTGGGCCACGGCCGGTACAGGGTGGCGTCGGGCCACAGGTCCTGGTCGGCGGCGACGACGCCGGCGTTGTTGTAGACGACGATGACGTTCTTGTCGATGGCCCACAGCTCGCCGAGCGTGGCCGAGGTGCCCATCGCCCGCGGGACCATCCTCGAGCCGAATGCCGCGTCCATCTGCGCGATGACCTCGGCGTGGGTCTGCGTGCTGAAGTTCTTGATGCCCTGGATGTAGACGACCAGGACTTCCTTGGGGTGGGCCGTGGCGAAGGCCCCGATGTCGTCGACCACCTCGTCGAAGGGCACCGAGCGCAGTCCGTGTTCGAGGTAGATCTGACCGTCGGGCTCATTGGTCAGCCGCAGATCCACGTAGCGGATCCCGTCGGTGAACTGCTCGGCGAGATCCTTGGACTGGGTCTTGCCCCAGCCGGCCGCGATCGGCTTGACGATCAGGTTCTGCAGGAACCCGGGAAGCTCGGTGAGGAAACCGAATTGGTCCTTGCCGGTCAGGGCCCACGGTGACTGCGGGGTGATCCCGTAGCTGCCCGAGTCGTGCGTGCCGGGGATCGGCAGCAGGGTCAGCGGCAACGTCGACAACGCGGGCAGTTCGGCCATCCAGTTGGCCAGGTCGACGTTCATCGGACCGACCGGGTCGACGGAGTAGCCGAACGTCACCGACTGCGGGCGGCTGCCCGACAGGTCCGCACCGGCGTCATTGCGGAAATTCAGCCCCTCGTTGGTGTACTGCAGCGCCTGCAGCCGAACCGGGCTGCTGGCCGGATCACCGGGGTCCAGTGGCGCGGCGTCGCGGTAGAAAATCTTGTCGGGCTGCTCGCAGTTATCGGCGTAGGCGCATGTCGGTGCGTCGGGGGGCGCGACGCCGCCGTACTCGACCTGCACCCAGGCGTCGGTGAGCCCGTTGTCGGAGGCGAACACGGTCAGCGTCTGGCCGGGGTCGGAATACAACTGGCCGAAATCTCCGGTCACGATGATCGCCCGGCCCACGGAGTGCGCGCCGATGAACGCCGACAGTTGCGCGATCTCGGCGTTGGTGAGCGACCCGCCACTGGTGTCGACGTTGTAGACGTCGATCGAGGATCCGCCCGGAATGTGCTGGCGGGTGTAGGTGAATCCGCCCGGGTTGAGCAGGTTGGGCCGGGCCTCCCACGCCTGCCGGTGCAGGCTCTCGATGTCGTAGGCCGACAGCGAGTTCAGCCCGTCGGAAAACGGCACCCCCGCCGGCCATGCCCAGACCGGGACCGACGGTGCGGTCCGGTCGGGGAAGTCCGCGTCGGCGATCAGGAACTCGTGGTAGCCGACGTCCTCCTGGACGTTGACGATGTCGAAATCGGTTATCCGCGAGCCGATCTGGAGTGTATTGGTGATCCGCGGCCAAGTTCCTTCGGAGAAGGGGAACGGCATCCCGGAGACGTTGTAGGTCAGCACGGTGAAGTCACCGACGATGTCGGAACGGATGTCGACGTTGTTGAACACGGTCACCGTCGCGGTGTCACGGTGGCCGCCGGCCAGGCCGGTCCCGAGGATGCCGAAAGCGGCGTTGAACAGGTTCTGCCAGGCGTGGGTGTGCGGGGTGGTGTCGTCGCTGACCACGAAGGAGAAGGTGTCGGTGCCGGCGAAGTCCGCACCGGGGGTGTAGGTGAACGAACCGGTGGCGTTGTCGACGACCACGGTTCCGCGCTGCGGAGCACCCGGCTGCCCCGCTGCCGGCACCGAGTACACCAGCCGGTTGCCGTCGGCGTCGCTGGCGCTGAACGGGATGGCGGCGCTGGTAATCCCGCCGGACAGGTCGAGTTCGATCTGCATCGGGTCGGCGACCGGGGCGGCGTTGAAGAACACCTTCCTGATCGCGGGCGGCAGCAGACTTCCACTCCACCAGGGGTAGAAGTTGGCGTAGGTGTCCACCCACACCCTGACACCGGCCAGGAAGTCCGCGACCGGGTTGGTCGCGACGGCGTTGGCATTGGCGACCGGAACCACCGCATCGGGGACAAGGTTGCGCCGCAACAACAGCAACGCACCGGAGAGGAGTTCGGAGATCGGCTCCGCTGTTGCGCCCGCGCGCCAGCCGGCATCGGTGCGCACCGAGCGCGCCGCACGCACCACCGGTGCGCTCACGGCGTGATCGGCGGTAAACGGTTGGGGATCGTGCACTCTCGGGGCCAGCGGAACGACGGCGACCGTCGGCGGCGGCGCTACCGAGTCCGAGGGGGACGCGAGTGTCGACGATCTCGGCGCTGGGGGCGCGCTACCCGCTACCGGCGGTTCGATGGCAACCGGGCGGTCGGCGCTCTGTGCGTTTCGGGCGGGGATCCGCACCGGCACCGAGGGTCGGCCGGCCGCGGCCGGTAGCACGCGCCTGCCCGGCGTCACGGCGGCCTGGGTTGGTTTGAGGAGGGTGTTGTTGGCGCGGCGAGCGGTCGCGGAGCGCGCCGCGCGACTCGCCGGACGCTGTTTCGTTGCAGCGGAGTTCGCTGCAACGGAGTTCGCGGAAGTCCCGGCCGACTCGGCGCCGCTGTCGGCGGCGGCGGTCCCGAACGCCTGCGGGCCGGCCAAAGACAGTCCCGCCGCCAGTGCCGCCACCGCCGTCCGTCCCGCAAAGTTGGCCACGGGCAGGACAATAGCGACTTCCATGGACCCCGGGGCGCAGATTGCGGTGCCGCGGCGGTGCGCGGCGCCGATCTACGCCCCTCGCCGGGCGATCAACTCCTAGCTGCTCGCGCCGGGGTTGCCGGGCGAGAACGCCGGATCGTCGTTGCCGCCGTTGTTGTCGTGACCGGGGGTGTCGCCGTCCACGCCGTTGCCGAGGCCTTCGTTGGCCCGGAGCCGCTCCTTGATCGGCGGCACCCGCGGCGGCTGCTCAAGAACCGGTGGGCGTTCCTTGATCGGCAGCTTCCCCGGGCCACGCACGATGACTTCCGAGTCGCCCACGACTTCCTTGTCGACGACGATAGGGTCGCCGGCGGCCAGAACCTGGCTGGAGTCCGAGACGGCGGAAGGGGTTGTCGTGGGGGCGATACCGACGGCGGTGACAAACGAACCGAATGCGAAAGCGGCAATCCCGGAGACTGCCTGGCAGCGCGTGAAGGTGATCATTGCGCAAACCTAGAACTGTCGCATTCAAGGAAATAGGGACTAACGTCATTTCCTTTCAAGCAGACCGGAAACGGCCGTACCGTCCAATTCAACTGTGGCCATTCAATTTTCGCTGCCTGACTGTCGCCGGTGACGGCGATCGTGACGACCCGGACATGGATGAGGTTCGCCCGCCTGATCCACTCATGTCGGTATCTTCTCCGAGATCGGATCCCCTCCCCGGACGTGGGGGAACCACTGCCGCTATTGCCCGCCTTGAAGCGACAACGGTCGGAAGCAACGAACCGCACTGTCAGTAGAAGTGTTGGGGACAAGTAGTCGCTCGGAGGTGGGCACTCACGTGATGCACTCCGACGACTCCCGCGGTCCGGGCGACCCTAGGAAGCTAATCCGTCAGGAGGCCTTTGAGTGCCTGGCGGGTGTCCGCGACCTCATCGGGGGTTGCCCCGAATTCCACTGCGGCGAAATCGGTCACACCGATCCCGGCGAGGCTGGCGATACGTTCCTGCACCTCGGCGGCGCCACCGATGATGGCGATGTCGGCCGGACCGGCCACCCCCTCGCGGTCCAGCATCGCCCGGTAACTGGGCAGCGCCCCGTAGGCGGCGAACACCTCTGCGGCCCGGGCTGCCGCGGCCTGGGTGTCACCGGTGACACAGACCGGAAGGGCCGCGATCACCCGAGGCGCCGGGCGCCCGAACTCCTCCGCCGCCCTGGTGATGGTGGGCACGATGTGGGCCCCGAGGGTCACCGGGCCGGTGCACCACGTCAGGGTGCCGTCGGCCAGGGCTGCGGTGACCCGCAACATCTGTTCACCGAGTGCGGCCACCACCACCCCGAAACCGGCCGAGCCCTTGGCGTTGATGGCGGCGTGCACCTTGTACAGCTCGCCGTCGAAGCTGACAGGCTCGTTGCGGGACAACGGCATCAGCACCTTCAGGTACTCGCGCAGGTGGCGCACCGGTTTGTCGTAGCTCAAGCCGAACATGTTCTCGATGACGATCTTGTGACTCAGGCCGATGCCCAGGGTGAAGCGGTTGCCCGACGCGGCCGCCACCGTGTGCGCCTGCTGGGCTATCGCGTGCGGGTGTCGCGGGAAGGTGGGCACCACCGAGGTGCCCAGTTCGATGCGCGGCACCTTGGTGCCCACCACAGCCAAGGCCGTCAACGCATCGAGTCCGAAGATGTGTGGCGCCCAGTAGGCGGCGAAGCCGTCGCGCTCAGCCGAGGCTGCCTCGGCCACCACGTCGTCGAGGGTTCCATCGTTGACCGCGCCGCCGAAGATTCCGATCCTCATCGGCCTGACGTTACGCGCAAGTCCTGGCGGTCAACCCGTAATGGGGGCCACCCCGCACGACTAGTGGTGTGTCACGCAATTAGTTAACTGCATGTTCGGTATTATTCAGGGGTG
>CAZRFC010000266.1:0-6022 GCA_964598975.1 uncultured Mycobacterium sp.
AGTGCACGATGCCCAGCGCGCTTTCCATCCGCTCGTCCTGCAGGTCGAGGTAGAACGCCTTGAGCTGCGGGGTGGTCAGCATGCCCTTGTAGATCAGGGTCTTGCCGGAAAGGCTTGGGAAATAGACCGTTTCGCGGCCCGGGCCGTCCTGGCCGGGGCCCTTGGTGCCCAGTTCGTGCTCGGCGCGCTTGCGGACCACGAAGGCTTTGCGCTCCAGTTCCATCCCGGAGGCACCGCCGATGAACACCTGCTTGAAGGTGGGCATGGCGTCGCGGGCCAGGGCGCCCAGCGAGGAGTCGTCGATCGGCACCTCGCGCCAGCCGAGCACGGTCAGGCCCTCGGCTTCGACGATCTTCTCCAGACCCTCGGCGGCCTGGGCGGCGTCGCGGGAGGACTGCGGCAGGAAGGCGATGCCGGTGGCGTAGGAGCCCTCGTCGGGTAGGTCGAAATCACAGACGGCGCGCAGGAACGTGTCCGGCACCTGGATCATGATCCCGGCGCCGTCGCCGCTGTTGGGCTCGGCCCCGGCGGCACCGCGGTGCTCGAGGTTCACCAGGGCGGTGATGGCCTTGTCGACGATGTCGCGGCTGCGGCGGCCGTGCATATCGACGACCATCGCCACGCCGCAGGCGTCGTGCTCGTTAGCGGGGTTGTAAAGCCCGACACTGGTGGGCATAGGCACCTGACCCTTCAAATGTCGCGCGGCGGATGGGCCCTGAATAGTTGGATGGCGCGCCGCGCCCCGTCGGGGTTCCTCCGTGCGTCGGTGAACGGCGACCCTTCTGCGGTGTCAACAGGTACCAAAACGATATGCACGCTGCGAGGAAATGCCAACTTAGGGTTTCCTAAATCAAAAGGTCGAGATACCGCGGGCCGCAGGCCAGCTACGAACCAACCTTTCGTCTGTGCTCAACAGCGGGTAGCCGGTCTGGGCGGTGAGCTCGATGTAGAGGCCGTCGGCCAACCGGAAGACGTCCCGACGTGCCCATGCGCCGGCCACCAGCGTCGTGAGGTCGTGGCGGGCGACGGGGGCACGAACAAGCCGGCCAATCGCTTCGTCGACCTGCCCGACGGTGAGATGGCCGGCCCGCTGTAGCCGCCCCAGCGCCGACAGCACCTCGGCATCGAAGTGGGCGGGCGCGTGCAGAACGGTCCCCAGCAGGGCCGCCCGCGCCGCCGGCGCACGATCAGTCCCGGCGAGCAGGTCGACGAAGACACTGGCAGCGACGACGACGTGTTCGCTGTGTTCGCTCATGCTCCGAATTCGTCGCGCGCGGCTTCGAGGGCAGCCATGGCGACCTGATGCGTGGCGGTACCGCTATCGGCGGGCAACTCGGCGAGCCACTCGGCGACAGCTCCGGCCTCCAGTTCGGAGGCGATGGCAGCCTGGGTGAGAGCGGAGACGTTGAGCCCCCGAGCGCGGGCTTTTTCAGCGAGATCGTCAGGAACGTAAACGTTCAAGCGCGCCATACACACAAATATACACATCCGACTACGGTCACGCTCGCGTGCAGATTTCGCAAAGCCCGCACCGAAATGGTCTCGGGATGCGACGCTTTCGGACACCTAGCTCGTTTTGACCGTCTGTTAAGGAGTCCAATCCATGCACGCTCCCACGATGGGGCACCGCCTGACGGCGGAGTTCATCGGCACGTTCTGGCTGGTTTTCGGCGGCTGCGGCGCTGCGGTGTTCGCCGCCAACCCGGCTGGCGACAATTCCGTCGGCATCGGCTACCTCGGCGTCGCGCTGGCCTTCGGCCTGACGGTGCTCACCGGTGTCTATGCATTCGGCACCATCTCCGGCGGGCACTTCAATCCGGCCGTCACCCTGGGAGCGGCACTGGCAAAGCGGGTCGAGTGGGCTGCGGTGCCGGCGTACTGGGTGTCCCAGGTCGCCGGCGGTCTGGTGGCCGGCCTGGCCATCCTGACCATTGCCAAGGGCCGGCCGAAGTTCAACGCCAGCGGCAACATGGCGGCCAACGGGTTCGGCGACCACTCCCCGCACGGCTACTCGATGATGGCGGTGCTACTCATCGAGGTGCTGCTCACCTTCATCTTCCTCATGGTGATCCTGGGCTCCACCGACGACCGCGCGCCCAAGGGCTTCGCGGGCATCTCGATCGGCCTGGCGCTGACGCTGATCCACCTGATCTCGATCCCGGTCTCCAACACCTCGGTCAACCCGGCCCGCTCCACCGGTGTCGCCTTCTTCAACGGCGCCGGAGCACCCGGGCAGTTGTGGTTGTTCTGGCTGGCTCCGCTGGCCGGTGCCGCCCTGGCGGGAGTGCTCTACCCGATCCTGTTCCCGCACAAGGAGGAGTTGGCCACCCGTCCGGTCCGCGACGCGGCACTCGAAGCCGACAGCAAGTTCGTGGAGGGCTAACCCCTAAGTCCTCAGCGAACTGCGCCGGCGGCGGCCCCGTCTCAACGGGGGCGCCGCCGGCGTTTTCGTCGGGTTCACAACCCGCTGATGCGCTGCACCGGCAGACGCGGCCCGCGGCGCGGCAGGGTGGCCAGTCGACTGACCTCGAGCAGGCGCACCGCGCGGTAGCGGTGCGGACGCAGCGGTTCGAGCAGTTCGACCATGGCGTCGTCGTCGATGGGGTGTCCCAGCAGGGTCCAGCCGATCATCGTCGACAGGTGGTAGTCCCCGACGGAGAGCGCGTCGGTGTCGCCGAGGGCGCGTTGGGCGGTCTCGGCGGCGGTCCACACCCCGACGCCGGGTAGCGAGATCCAGGCGTCGCGGTCGGTTTGGCGTTCCAGGGCGTCGGCGCGCTGGGCGCAGGCCACGACGGTGCGGGCGCGGCCGGGGTCGACGTTGGCGCGGTGGAACTCCCAGGACGGGACGGTGCGCCACACCTCGGCGGGCGGGGGAACGCGCATGCGTTCCGGGGCGGGGCCGGGGGCGGGGCTGCCGAACTTGGTGATCAGCAGCCGCCAGGACCGGAAAGCGTCGACGCCCTGGACGCGCTGTTCGAGGACGGCCGGGATGATGGCCTCCAGCACCCGGCCGGTGCGGCCGATGCGCAGGTGCGGGACACGGCTTTGCGCCAGGGCGATCACCGGGTCCTCCGGGCGGAAACCGCCGGCGTCGTCGTCGGCGCCCAGCAGTGCGGGCAGGTTGTCGCAGAACTCCTGCGCGCCGTCGCCCCAGGCCTGGCATTCGACGGTGTCGGCGGCGGTGCGGGCGATGCGGGCGGTCACCGGTCCGCTGCGCTGCAGGCTGGTGCGCCAGATGGCGCCGTCGACGATCTGGAAGCACGGGTCGTGCGGGCCGCGCCGGTGCGGGGCCAGGGTGTGGCCGGGGCTCACCGGCCCCGGGAAACTCAGCGTGCGGCGGGCCGACATGCTCAGGGGCGCCGGGTGATCCGGTCGGCCAGTGCGGCGATCGGCGAGGTGCCGTTGCGGCCGCGGGACTCGTGCCGGTCGGCGAGTTTGTAGGCGGCGTAGAGGCCTCGCACGCCCAGCCAGCGCAGCGGTTCGGGCTCCCAGATCCGGGAGCGGTGTTCGACCCAGGGCAGGTCGGTGAGTTCGGTGCTGCGTTTGAGGATCAGGTCGGCCAGGGTGCGGCCGGCCAGGTTGGTGGCGGTAACGCCGTGGCCGACGTAGCCGCCGGCCTCGCCCAGTCCGGTCGCCGGGTCCAGGCGGACGGTGGCCGACCAGTCCCGCGGGACCGCCAGCACCCCGCACCATCCGTGCGCGATCGGCACGTCGCGGGTCTGCGGTAGCGCGTCGCGGAGCACGCCGGTGAGGTAGTCGACGGTGTCGGAGCCCAGTGCGCCGTCGTGGTCGATGCGGGATCCGTAGCGGTAGGGAACGGCGCGTCCGCCCAGTGCGATGCGGCCGTCGGCGGTGCGCTGAGCGTAGAAGAAGCCGTGCGCCAGATCGCCCAGGGTTTCGCAGCCCTGCCAGCCGATGGCGTCCCAAACCTGTTGCGGCAGAGGATCGGTGGCGATCATCGCGGAGTTCATCGGAAGCCAGCGTCGGCGCAGTCCGCGCATCCGGGCGGTGAAGCCCTCGGTGGCGCGGATGACGATCGGGGCCCGCACCACGCCCTGCGGGGTTTCGGCGCGGCCGGGTTCGATGCGGGTGACGCGGGTCTGCTCGTAGAGGGTGACGCCGCGTCGTTCGACGACATCGGCCAGTCCGCGGGCGAGCTTCGCGGGTTGGATGCGGGCGCAGTGTGGGTTGAACGAGCCGAGCACCAGGCCGTCGACGGCGATGCGCTGCCCGGCCTCGTCGGCGGTGAGGATCTGGACGTCGTCGACCCCCCAGCGGCGGTCCTCCTCGACTTCCTCGCGCAGGCGCTGCGCCTGGGCCTGGTTGCGGGCGACTTCGAGGTTGCCGCCCTTGAGGATGTCGGCGTCGATGTGTTCCTCGGCGGCGACGTGGATCACCTCGTCGACGGCCTCGTTGAGCAGGTGTTGCCAGGCGATGACGTTGCCCCGGCCGTGCTGCTTGGCCAGCATTCCGCGGTGCCCGGGGGGCAGTCCGGACAGCCATCCGCCGTTGCGGCCGGATGCGCCGAAGCCGGCGAACCTGGCCTCCAGCAGGGTGATTCGCAGACTCGGGTCGGCCTGAGTCAGGTAATAGGCGGTCCACAGCCCGGTGTAGCCGGCGCCGACGATGCAGACGTCGGCCTCCCGGTCGCCGGGTAGCGCGGGGCGCGGGGTGGGCAGTTGGCTGAACCAGTGCGAGACCGCGCCGTTGACCGGGGCCATATGCAAACCGTACTCAGTTCTGGTGGGCCCGTCGCGGCGGCGGAGGTGAGTGGTTTGCGCCCACCTTGAAGCGACAACGGAGGTAGTCGGGGACAGCCGTTTTCAATGCCGTCGATAGGCGTGGGCCCGGTGTTCGACGCGTCCGACGTAGATGACGCGGTTCTCCTCGTCCAACCGGAAGGTGACGCGGTAGTCACCTCGACGGGCCACGCGCCACCCGGCGAGTTCGAATCGCAGCGGTTTGGAGAGCCGGGTTGGGTCGCTGGGCAACGTCGAGGTGATGAACTCCGCTACGGCGGCGGCGACTTTATGCGGTAAGCGATCGAGTGCCCGAACAGCCGAAGGTGCCAACTGAACGTCCCACGAAAGATCGGCGCTCACGGTAAGCCGTAGCGGCGGCGCAATTCGTCGCCGCGCACGGTGTTTCCGTCAGCGAAGTCGCGGTCCGCCTGGGCCAGTTCTTCCACCACGCCGGGAGTGCGGAGCGCGTGCAGCGTCTCATTGAGCGACTCGAGGTCATCGGCTGACATGAGCACTGCGGCGACCCGGCCGTGCCGGGTGATCTGGATGATCTCGTGAGTCGCGTCCGCCTCTTCGACGAGTGCAGACAGGCGTTCCTTCGCCTCAGTCAGCGGTACTGATTTCATCGGCCTATTCTAGTCTCATTCTAGTCCGCGACTAGTCTGAGTTCTGGTCGTTTAGCGCCGGGGCCGCAACTGCACCCACCACCGCGCGGCCTCGCGGATGGACTCCTCCACCGGGCGGGGCTGCCACCCCAGTTCTCGGCGGGCCTTGCTGCAGTCCACCGGGGCTTCGGCGCGCATCAGGCGCACCGCGTTGAGGTTCAGCCGTTCGTCGGTGCCGGTGAACCGCGACTTGGCCGTGCCGAGGGCGGCCAGCGCGTAGGTGACCGGGAGCGGGATCACCCGCGTCGGGGCCGCTACTCCGGCGGCGTCGGCGGCGATCCGCACCACCTCGGCGTTGCTGATCATCTTCTCCGAGATGAGATACCGCTCGCCGACGCGGCCGTGCTCGGCGGCCAGGATGAGTGCGGCCGCGGCGTCGTCGACCCCGACCGCCTCTAGTTCGATGCGGTCCAGGATGAAGGGCAGCTTGCCGAACGCCGCCCCGGCGATGATCGCGCCGTGCGGGGTGCGGCCCCAGTCCCCCGCGCCGTAGGTGGTCGACACGCACATGGCGACCGCGGGCAACCTTCCCTCCCGCGCAGCGGCCAGCACCATCCGTTCGGCGAGCACCCGGGACCGCACGTAGTCGGACAGACCGGTCTCGGCGATCTCGTC
>CAZRFC010000267.1:0-6011 GCA_964598975.1 uncultured Mycobacterium sp.
ATGATGCAGAAGTTGCGGATCTGCGCCGGCGCAGTGAACGTCTGATCGGCGAAACTGCTGATGGGAATCTCCTGATGGGCGGACGGGTTCCGGCTCGACAAGCGTATCCAGCCGAGCGCGGGGGGACACAATCGCGACGCGCGGTCGCCGACGATCCTCGCCTATGCTCATCAGAATGGCGTCGCAGTGGAGGACGTTCCAGCGGTTAGCGGAGCATCTGGTGTTCAACGAGGCTCCGAAACTCATTCGGCAGTTGCAGCAGCCCAACGGGGTGCAGCGGACCATCCAGAGCGGTATCCAGACCGGTCTGCGACTGGGCATCGAAGCCATCGTTGCCACGGCCATGCCGCCGCCACCGCCGGTCGCGATCACCGCCGGCCGTCCGGTGACCCGCAGCATGGTTCCCACCGGCGACCGCGCCCGCCGGGTGGTGTACGCCCCCGACCTCGACGGCCGCGCCGATCCCGGCGAGGTGGTTTGGACCTGGGTGGTCTACGAGGACGACCCGACTAGGGGCAAGGACCGCCCGGTGCTGGTGGTCGGCCGGGACCGCAGCACTCTACTGGGGCTGATGCTGTCCAGCCAGGCCCACCACACCCACGACCCGAGCTGGGTGCATGTCGGGGTCGGCAGCTGGGATTACGAGAGCCGGCCCAGTTGGGTGCGCCTGGACCGGGTTCTGGACGTGCCAGAGGAGGGCATCCGTCGGGAGGGTGCGATCATGGACCGGTCCACCTTCGAGATCGTGGCCACCAGGCTGCGCACGGAGTACCGCTGGAGCTGAGCCGGCTCGACGTCAGCCACCGGTGATGTAGGCGCGTAATTGCTGACGCTCGGACTGCAGTTCTTCCATCCGGTTCTTCACCACGTCGCCGATGCTGACGATGCCGACCAGCCGCCCATCGTCCAGGACCGGGACGTGGCGAACCCGGTTGTTGGTCATCAGTGCGGCCAAGTCGTCGACCGGATCGTCGGGGCAACACGTGACCGCGACGGCGCTCATGATGTCCCCGACCGGCCAGCGCAGCAGTTCGGGGCCGTGTTCGTAGAGGTAGCGCACGACGTCCCGCTCGGAGACGATGCCGACGACCCCGCCGAGGTCATTCCCCGAGTCGCTCCGCTCCTGCCCGCCGGGGTCATTCCCCGAGTCGCTCCGCTCCTGCCTCCCGGTGCCGATCACCACCATCGCCCCGATGTTGTGTACCGCCAACTCAGCCAGCAGACCCGTGACGGTGGTGCTCTCGGTGACGGTCGCCACCGCAGCACCCTTGATCCGCAAGATGTCCGCGATCCGCATCGTCACCGCCTTCTGTGATGGATGTCACATCAGATTACGACGGGTGGGCCCGGCGCGAAAGGGGCGCGCGATCGGGTAAGACAGGCACATGGACATCATCCTCACCGGCACCGGCAGTCCGATCGTCGACCCGAACCGGGCGGGCCCGTCGACCGTCGTGAAAGCCGGGGGGCAGACCTTCCTGGTGGACTGTGGCCGCGGGGTGCTGATGCGGGCCGCGGCGGTAGGTGTACAGGCGGCGAACCTGACCGCCCTGCTGCTCACCCATCTGCACAGCGACCACATCACCGACCTGTCCGACATCATCACAACCCGTTGGGTCACCACCATCGGGCCCAATCCGCTGCCGATCATCGGCCCGCCGGGGACCAAAGCGGTGGTGGAGGCGACACTGGAAGCGTTGGCACCCGACATCTCCTACCGCATCCACCATCACGCCGATATCACCTCACCACCGGAGGTTCACGTGCACGAGTTCACCGAGGGGCAGGTATGGGATGCCTCCCACAACGATGCGGGTGTGCGGATCACCGTCGCCCCGACCGACCACCGACCGGTGGAACCCACCATCGCCTTCCGCATCGAGCACGGCGGGGCGTCGGTCGTGCTCGCCGGCGACAGCGTGCCGTGCGACACCCTTGATGAGCTGTCCCGGGGCGCAAACGCGTTGGTGCACACGGTGATCCGCAAGGACCTGGTGGAGCAGATGCCCGCTCAGCGGATCCGCGACATCCTCGACTACCACTCATCGGTCGAGCAAGCCGCTGAAACCGCCGCCCGAGCGGGGGTGGACACGCTGGTGCTCACCCACTACGTGCCCCCACTGGTGCCCGGCCAGGAGGACCAGTGGCGGGCGCTCGCGGCCGCCTTCAGCGGTCGGGTCGAACTGGGCAGCGATCTGCTGACGGTGTCGGTGAATTCCTAGGCCAGCCGGGTCATCTCGACGAGCACATCGAGTTCACTGGACCCCTGACCGAGATAGATCCCTTTCAGCGGGGTCACATCCGCATAGCTGCGCCCCGACCCGACACCGATGTACTGCTCATTGATCTCGGTGTCATTGGTGGGGTCGTAATGCCACCAGCTTCCGGTCCAAGCCTGAAACCAGGCGTGGCTCTCGCCCTGGACCGCCTCGCCGATTGCCGCGTCGGCCTTGGGATGCAGGTAGCCGGACACATAGCGGGCCGGAATTCCCATCGCGCGCAACAGGATCAGCGACAGGTGCGCGAAGTCCTGACACACCCCTTTGCCTTCCTGGAGTGCGTCCAGACCAGATGAGTGCACGCCGGTGGTGCCCGGCACGTACTGCACCTCGCTGCGCACCCAGTCGACCACCGCGAGCACCGCCTCATGCGGGTCGCGGCCCTTGGCAAGGTGCCGGGCCACTCGCGCCAGTCGCTTGCTCTCCGGCGTGTAGGCGGTCGGGATGAGCACCTCGTGAAAACGGTCGAGGACCTTCTCGGACTGCAGATCGGCCCAGTCCGCATTGGCCGCAGGGGTCTCGGCCTTGTCAGTTTCGACGACCGAGGACGAGGTGACCTGGAGTTCGATGTGCGGGGCATGCAGATCGAAGGCGGTCACCGCGGTTCCCCAGTAGTCGACATAGCGGTAGGACCGGGTCGCGGGCGCGGTCTCCACCCGGTTGACGATCACGTTCTGCCGTGAGTCCGAACGGGGGGTCAACCGCGCCTCGTTGTAGGACGCCGTCACCGGAGCCTCGTAGGCGTAGCCGGTGGCGTGCACCACGCGCATCCGCCACATCAGGCATCACTCCCGGTGTCGGAGGTGTGTCCGGCATCCGACCAGGCGACCCACATGGTGGGACGGAAGAACTGCATCGCCACCGCTTCGGCGACATCCCGGCAGGTGGCCTGCAGGGTGGCCAACCGTTCCTCCAAAGAATCCAGCAGGGCACCAGGCCGGACGAACTCCAGTTCGCTGCGGGTGCGACCGAGCAGTCGGCGAGCTTCGGCGCCAGGGCCAGCCCGGTCGGCGGGACTGGTCATCAACCTCTCCAAACTGTGTTCGGCGAGTCGCAGGGAATAGAACGCCGACCGCGGAAACAGCCGATCGAGCAGCATGAACTCCACCACTCGGTTCGCGTCGAGGACGCCCCGGTGGGTGCGCAGGTAGGTGTCGTGCGCCCCGGCGGCACGCAGCACACTCACCCAGGTCGGCGAAGAGGCGCTGTCCCCGACCCTGGACAGCAGCAGGCGCACCGTCATGTCGACGCGTTCGATGGCCCGTCCCAACACCAGGAAGCGGTATCCGTCATCACGCGAAAGCGTCGAGTCGGACAGCCCGGCGAACATGGCGGCCCGGCCCTCGACGAAGGTGAAGAACTCGTGGGGGCCGAGTCGGCGCGCCGCCCGTTCGCGTTCGGGCAGCGCATTGTGGGTGGTGTTGAGGCATTCCCACATGTCACCGGAGATCACCTCGCGCGCCGAGCGCGCGTTCTCCCTCGCCGCGCTGATCGCGTCGACGATCGAGCAACCGCTTGGCAGCCCACGGCTGAAGGCCACCAGATCGGTCAGCGCCCACATCTCCAGCCGAGAGGCCGGCGGCTCGATTCCCAGCACCTGCAACAGGATTCGGGAGGCCTGGTCGGGGTCGACGGTGGAGTCCTCGAGCAGTTGGTGCACCGTGACGTCCAGGATTCGGGCGGTGTCGTCGGCCCGCTCGACGTAGCGGCCGATCCAGTACAGCGCCTCGGCGTTACGAGCCAGCATCAGCGGTCCCCCACCAACTGCTGCTGCTGTTGCTGTTGTTGCTGTTGTTGGCCGGTCATCGCCTGCTGCTGCAGCAGTTGCATGTCGCCACCGAAGTTGTCCGCCATCGGAAGGGTGCGGACCACCTGTGGGGCCGGGGTCTGGCGGGCCGGGGCCGACGAGCGCGAGGCCAGCACCCAGGTGTCCTTCGATCCGCCGCCCTGGCTGGAATTGACCACCAGAGATCCCTCGGTCAGCGCGACACGGGTGAGCCCGCCGGGCAGCACCCAGACCTTCTCGCCGTTGTTGACCGCGAACGGACGCAGGTCCACGTGCCGCGGGGCCAGGGTGTCGTCCACCTTGGTGGGCACGGTGGACAGTTGAACGACCGGTTGAGCGATCCAGCCACGCGGGTCGGCGGTGATCTTCCTGCGGATCGCGGCCAACTCTTTCTCCGAGGCGTGCGGACCGAAGACGATGCCGTAACCACCGGAACCCTCGACGGGTTTGACGACGAGTTCGTCTACCCGGTCCAGCACTTCGGCGCGCTCCTCGTCGAGCCAGCACCGCAGCGTGTCCACGTTGGCCAACAGCGGCTTCTCCCCCAGGTAGTAATCGATGATGGTGGGCACGTAGGTGTAGACGAGTTTGTCGTCGCCAATTCCGTTGCCCACCGCGCTGGAGATCACCACGTTGCCGGCGCGTGCAGCGTTGAGCACGCCGGCCACGCCCAGGATCGAGTCGGGCCGGAAGTGCATCGGGTCGAGGTAATCGTCGTCGATACGTCGGTAGATGACGTCGACCTGACGCTCACCCTCGGTGGTGCGCATGTAGACGATGTTGTCGCGGCAGAACAGGTCCGGCCCCTCGACGAGTTCGACGCCCATCTGCCGGGCCAGCAGGGAGTGCTCGAAATAGGCGGAGTTGAACGGGCCAGGGGTGAGAACCACCACGGTGGGATCGGACTCATTGGTGGCTGCCGCGTTGCGAAGGGCCCGCAGTAGGTGGCTGGGATAGTCATCGACCGGCCGCACCCGATGCGTGCCGAACAGGTTCGGGAACACCCGGGTCATGACCCGGCGGTTCTCCATCACGTAGGAGACCCCCGAAGGCGAGCGGAGGTTGTCCTCCAGCACCCGGAAGGTGCCCGCAGCGTCGCGCACGATATCGATTCCGGCGACGTGGATCCGCACCCCGTTTGGCGGGCTGATGCCCGCCGCCTCGCGGTGAAAGTGCTCGCAGGAGGTCACCAACCGGCGCGGGATGACCCCGTCGCGGAGGATTTCCTGGTCGCCGTAGATGTCGTCGAGGAAGCGCTCCAAGGCGATCACCCGCTGGGTGATGCCGGCTTCCAGTTTTGCCCACTCCGCGGCGGAAATCACCCGAGGGACCAAGTCGAGCGGGAAGGGCCGCTCCTGGCCAGACAGCGAGAACGTGATGCCCTGGTCGACGAAGGCCCGCCCCAATGCGTCGGCGCGGGCCCCGAGTTCCTCGTTGTCGGTCGGCGCCAGTTCGGCGTAGATGCCCTTGTAGGGGGCCCGAACCCGGCCCTGCCGGTCGAACATCTCATCGAATGCGGCGCCGTAGGTGCCCAGTTCGCGGTATCCGCCGAACGTCCTGCCGGTGTCGTCGGTCACCGCGGGCCGTGACCCGTTACCGGGGGCTTTTGGCGGCTGCACCCGCGCGCTACGAAGGGTCACGGCTCTCATGCTGCATCACGTCAGCCGTTTCTGCAGGCTGAGACGCCGTGATTTTGAGTCCGGGCCCGCGGTACTGGTATTCTCGCTATGCGCTGCGAGGGCACGGGTCCCGGCGCTGACATGACCAGCTTCAAGCTTTGAGATTGAGGAATTAACGCGTGGCCAACATCAAGTCGCAGAAGAAGCGCATTCTCACCAACGAGCGCCGCCGTATGCGCAACAAGTCGGTGAAGTCGTCGCTGCATACCGCGATCCGCGCGTTCCGCTCCGCCGCTGCCGAGGGCGACACGGACAAGGCCGGCGAAC
>CAZRFC010000268.1:0-583 GCA_964598975.1 uncultured Mycobacterium sp.
CAGCCGATGGAGACGTCGAGGTGTACCCGGGCATGGAAATCCGCCAGGGCAGCACGGTGTGCACCCTGGGATTCATCGATCCCGTCGCCCGTATCGGCTACTCGGCCGGCCACTGCCGTGGCAACGGCACCGTCACCGACCGCACCGGCCGCTTGATCGGAACCGTGACCTCATCCCGCGACAACACCCCCAACGGTGCTGTCGTGCGCACCGACCAGGTGATCTCCGATTACGAAACCATCAGCCTGGTCAAAGAGGTCACCATCAATTCCGTATTGCCCGGCGGCCGCCGACTGGTGGTCGATCCCAACGCGGTTCTGGTCGCCGGCCAGCCGATCTGTCACTTCGGGGTGGTGACCGGAGAGAGTTGCGGAACCGTCGAACGGGTCAACAACGGCTGGTTCACCATGACCAACGGCGTGGTCAGTCAGCGCGGCGACTCCGGCGGCCCGGTCTACACCCTGGCGGCCGATGGCACGGCGGTGATCGCCGGACTGTTCAACAGCACCTGGGGACACCTGCCCGCGGCGGTGTCCTGGAAGGCCACCGGAGACCAGGTCCGGCAGGACAGCGGGGCCGCTGT
>CAZRFC010000268.1:593-6007 GCA_964598975.1 uncultured Mycobacterium sp.
CGCCGGCTAAAACTAGAACACGTTCTCGCGAGCCGATATCCTCGACAGGTGAGCGGGCGCGACATCCCAGCGGTCATCAACGCCTCGACGCTGAGTGATTACTCAGACGACGTCGACGTCGTGGTGATCGGTTTCGGCATCGCCGGCGGCTGTGCAGCGGTCTCGGCCGCAGCGGCAGGGGCCCGGGTGCTGGTGCTGGAACGCGCGGCGGTGGCCGGCGGTACGACTGCACTGGCCGGCGGTCACTTCTACCTCGGCGGCGGCACGGCGGTCCAGAAGGCCACCGGTCATCCCGACAGCGCCGAGGAGATGTGCAAATACCTCGTTGCCATGTCGCGCGAACCCGAACTCGAGAAGATCCGGGCCTATTGCGAGGGCAGCGTCGAGCACTTCAACTGGCTCGAGGATCTCGGCGTGCATTTCGAGCGCAGCTATTACCCGGAGAAGGCGGTGATCCAGCCCGGTACCCAAGGGCTGATGTACACCGGCAACGAAAAGGTTTGGCCCTTCAAAGATCTCGCTTTTCCCGCGCCCCGCGGGCACAAGGTGCCGGTACCCGGTGACACCCAGGGCGCGGCGATGGTGATCGACCTGTTGCTCAAGCGGGCCGTCGCACTGGGCGTTGCGATCCGCTATGAGACCGGTGCGACGAGCCTGATCGTCGACGACGGCGTTGTGGCCGGGGTGGCCTGGAAACACTTCGGTGAGACCGGGGCGATCCGTTCCGGCGCCGTCGTGATCGCCGCGGGTGGTTTCGTGATGAACAAGGACATGGTCGCCGCGTACACACCGAAACTCGCCGAGAAGCCCTTCGTCCTGGGCAACACCTACGACGACGGACTTGGCATCCGACTGGGAATCTCGGCAGGTGGTGCCACCAAACACATGGATCAAGCGTTCATCACCGCACCGGTCTATCCGCCGGCGGTGCTGCTCACCGGGATCATCGTCAACAAACTAGGTGAGCGCTTCGTCGCCGAGGATTCTTACCATTCGCGCACATCGGGTTTCGTTATGGACCAACCCGACAGCGTCGCCTACCTGATCGTCGACGAGGAGCACCTGCAGCGCCCCGAGTTTCCGCTCATCAAGTTCATCGACGGCTGGGAGACGGTCGAGGAGATGGAGTCTGCGCTCGGTATCCCGGCCGGCAAACTGACGGCGAGCCTGAACCGCTACAACGAGTATGCCGCCAGGGGAGAGGATCCCGACTTCCACAAGCAGCCCGAATTCCTTGCCGCGCAGGACCGCGGGCCGTGGGCCGCGTTCGACCTCTCACTGGGTAAGGCGATGTACTCCGGGTTCACCGTCGGGGGGCTGGCGACCGACGTCGACGGCCGAGTGCTCGACGAGGACGGCCAGGCGATTGCCGGTCTGTATGCGGCCGGGGCCTGCGCCTCCAACCTCGCCCAGGACGGCAAGGGCTACTCCAGCGGAACCCAGTTGGGGTCGGGATCCTTCTTCGGAAGACGGGCGGGCGTGCACGCCGCCGCATACGCCGGCTAGACCCCCTAGACTTCGGCGGCCGCGGCTTTCCGATCCAACTCCCACGTGCCGTCTCCGTTCAACCGGAGATGATGATCGTGGTGCTCCTTCACCGTTCCGCGGTGAGTGACCGACACCATGATGCTGTCCGGAAGCTGCTCGTTGAGCATCCGGTAGATCGCGAACTCCTGCCCCTCGTCGATCGCCGAGGTCGACTCGTCCAGGAAGATCAGCTTCGGCCGCTGCAACAGAACCCGCGCGAAGGCGACCCGCTGTTGTTCGCCGGGTGAGAGCACCTTGGACCAGTCCTGAATCTCGTTGAGCCGACTGGCCAGATGGCCCAGTGCGACTGCGTCCAGGGCCGAGACGAGCTTCTCATCGGTAACGGTGCACTCCCGGCGCGGATAGGACAGCACCGCTCGCAGGTCGCCCAGTGGCAGGTAGGGAACCTGGGACAGGAACATCGCATCCTCGTCGCCGTCGGGCCGCCGCAGGAGGCCGTCGGCATAGGGCCACAATCGGGCGATGCTGCGCAGCAGGCTGGTCCGTCCGCATCCGGACGGGCCGGTGATCACCAGCGACTCACCCGGTTCCAGTCGCAGGTTCAAGCCGTTGACGAGGGTCTTGCCGTCCGGGTTGCGAACCTCGATGTCGCGGAGTTCAAGGGAGCCGTCGTCGCTGTGTTCGGCCGCCAGTCGCGGCAGTTGACGGGCCTGGTCGTCGGCGGCGACAAGGCCGTCGAGTCGGATGATGGTGGCACGGTAGGAGGCAAAGGAGTCGTAGACCGCGCGGAAGAACGACAGCGAGTCGTGGACGCTGTTGAATGCACTGGCCGACTGGGTCACATCCCCGAAACTGATCTGCCCGGAGAATAGGCGCTGTGCCTGGACCGCCAGGGGAAGTGGGTTGATGATCTGATTGATCGACTGGTTCCAGCCCAACAGGCCCAGAGTGCGCACCACATAACCGCGGTAGTTGGAGATAATCGCTGCGAATCGTGCTCGCAGGACTGACTTTTCGGCCTCTTCGCCGCGGTAGAAGCTGATCGACTCGGCGGCGTCCCGCATCCGTACCAGGGCGTAGCGGAAGGCGGCATTGGTGAGTTCGTTGCGGAAGCTGAACCTGATCAGCGGCCGGCCGATCCAGAAGGCGACCACCGTGGTGGCGAAGACGTACATCAACGCGATCCAGAACAACGCGTGGTCCAGGGTGATCCCGAAGAATGTGAGCGGGCCCGAGAGGTTCCACAGGATCGGGGTGAACGCCACCACCGACACCATCGCGTTGATCGCTCCGAACAACAGTGTCGTGGTGGTTCCCGCCGTTGGGGTGTTGATACCGGTTCCGGTGCCGGCGGTGAACGCGTCGATGTCGAGCTGGATGCGCTGGTCGGGATTGTCGATCGGGTGCTCGAGGAAACGGCCCCGGTAGAACGACTCGTCATCGAGCCAGTCGGCGGTCAGTTTGTCAGTCAGCCACACCCGCCACCGGATGATGAAGTGCTGGGTCAGGTAGATGTCGAGCATCTCGCGGCTGACGTAAAGGGCGGCGATGAGGCCGAAGGTGAGGATGGCGGTCCAGAAACCGTCCACGCCGGACTGCCGGACCGCGGGATTTCCGGCGCCGGCGCCTTCGAACGCCACCTGCAGCGAGGAGTACAGGTCGTTGGCCTGATAGCTGAGCAGCACGTTGAGCCGAACCGTGATCAGCGTCAGGAACAGCAACACGCCCAGCCAAGCCCACACCCGGGGGCTGCCGGGGCCTCGGAAATAACCTCCGGTCACCCGCCAGAACTGCCGCCCCCAGGTGGTGTAGCGGGCCAGCAGCACCAGCACGATCACCGTAACGACGGCGGTGACCAGCCAGGCCTTAGCGGTCCACAGCAGCGAATGCGGGATTTCGTTCGCCCAGTCCAGCGAGGGCTCGTATAACTCCATTGGCTTTCACCTCCGCCTCGCCGCACAGCATTTCAGCAAAGCCCTCAGACCGGAGCCGGTTCGCCGCCCTTGACCCTGCCGAGCCGCCAGGCGCCGTCGCCGAGGAGTTCCAGGTGCTGCTCGTGGTACCGGTCCACCGTCGGCCGGTGGCTGACACTGACGACGATGGTGTCGGGCAGTTCGGTGCGGACCAGGTCGTAGACCGCGTACTCCAGGCCCTCGTCCAGCGCCGAGGTGGCCTCGTCAAGGAAAACCACCTTCGGCTTGGTGAGCAGAATCCGGGCGAAGGCGACTCGCTGCTGCTCGCCCGGCGAGAGCACCTTGGCCCAATCCTCCTCCTCGTTCAGTCGGGAGTTCAGATGCGTCAGAGCCACCTTGGACAGCGCCCGCCGCAGTTCGTCGTCGGGAATGTCGCCGGACTTCGCGGGATAGGAGACCACCGTCCGCAGATCGCCGAGCGGCACATAGGGCAGCTGGGAAAGGAACATCGTCTCGTGACCATCCAGTGGACGGCTCACCGATCCCGTTGTGTAAGGCCACATCTGGGCGATACTGCGCAGCAGTGTGGTCTTGCCCGCGCCGGACCGGCCGGTGACGACCATGCTGTCGCCGGGTTCGAGGCGCAGATCCAGTGGATCCAGCAGTTGGCCGCCGTCGGGGGTCCGGACCTCGACGCGCCTGAGCTGCAGTGACCCGTCGGTGCTCGGCAGCGTTTCCAGGCTCGGCATCTCGCGCGCCAGATCGCTGGCTTCAACGAGGCCATGTAACCGGATGATCGAGGCGCGGTAGGCGGCGAACTGGTCGTAGGCGTTGCGGAAGAATGACAGCGAATCGCTGATGTTGGAAAATGCGCTCGCCGACTGGGTGACGTCGCCGAAGTCCATCTCGCCCTTGAACAGTCGGGGCGCTTGAACGATGAGCGGCAGGGGGGTGATGATCTGGCTCATCGACAGGTTCCAGCCCGTCAGTCCCAGGGTGCGCCGGACGAAACGCCGGTAGTTCGTGATGATGTTGTCGAACTTCGTCTTGAGGATTCCCCGTTCGGTGGACTCGCCGCGGTAGAAGCCCACTGCCTCGGCAGCATCCCGCAGGCGCACCAGGGCGTACCGGAAGGCAGCGTTGGTCAATTCGTTGCGGAAGCTCAGCCGGATCAGCGGCCGACCGATCCAGAACGCCACCACCGTCGCGAAGAACACGTACACGAAGGCCACCCAGAACAGTGCGCGGTCCAGGGTGACGCCGAAAACCGTTACCGGGCCGGACAGATTCCACAGGATCGGGATGAAGGCGATCACGGTGGATACCGACGAGATCGCCCCGAAGAGCAGCACCGAGCCCGTCCCTACCGTGGGGGAGTTCGGGGAGCCGCTGACCCCGGTGGTGAAGACGTCGACGTCCTGCTGAATACGCTGATCCGGGTTGTCGGTGTTGGCCTCGGTGAACCTGCCACGGTAGTAGGCACGGTCACTGAGCCATTCGCCGGTCAGCCGGTAGGTGAGCCAGGTGCGCCAGCGGATGATGAACCGCTGAGTCAGGTAGATGTCGAGCATGACCTGGCTGACGTAGATCGTCGCCAGGATGCCGAAAATGCCGAGTGACACCCAGAAGCCGTGAATGGCGTCGGCCCGGATGGCTTCTTCCTTGGCGCTGGTGGCTTCGAACGCGACCTGCAGGGAGGTGTAGAGGTCGTTGCTGAAATAGCTGAGGAGCACGCTGATCCGTACCGAGATCATCACCGACAGCAGCAGAACGGCCAGCCAGATCCACACCTTGATCGCCGACCGGCCCTTGAAGTAGTCGCCGGTGATCCGCCAGTACTGCCGACCCCACACGGTCAAACGGGCAAGCAGAAACAGCACCGCCAGCGTGATGACCGCGGCGACCGCCCAGTAGCGCAGGATCCACAACAGCGACGGGAGGAATTCACTTCCCCAGTCCATTGACGGTTCGTACGGTTCCAACGCGATCTCCTCACCTGCAACGCAGTTCCCG
>CAZRFC010000269.1:0-5986 GCA_964598975.1 uncultured Mycobacterium sp.
GGCAAGGTCGGTGCCGGCTTCCGGTTCGGAGTAGCCGATAGCGAAATGAATGTCGCCGGCGGCGATCTTGGGCAGGTAGAACTGCTTCTGCTCCTCGGTGCCGAAGGCCATGATGGTCGGCGCCACACTGTTGATGGTCAGAAACGGAACCGGCGCGCCGGCGATGGCAGCCTCGTCGGTGAAGATCAGCTGGTCCATCGGCGGGCGGGCCTGGCCGCCGTATTCCTCCGGCCATCCCAGCGCCAGCCAGCCGTCCTTGCCCATTTGCTCGACGGTCTCGCGGTAGACGTTGCCCAGACCGATCTCGCCGCCCGCGGTGGAGGTCAGGGCTTCCTGGCGTTCGGGTGTCATCAACCGGCCGAAGTATGCGCGCAACTCGCGGCGCAATTCTTCCTGTTCCGGGGTGTAACTGATCCGCATGGTCTGCGACCTCCGGTGCTGGTGACTGTTCGGCGACCCGCCGACTTTCTCGTTGTAACACGTTCTAGTCTGGGAATCCAGCAGACGTTGTGACCGGCGACTGACGTCCTTGGTCGTATCGTGAGGCTGGGAGCATTCAAGGAGGAGCCATGCGAGTCATCGTCGACCGGGATCGCTGTGAAGGTAACGCCATCTGCGTGGGAATTGCGCCGGACCTGTTCCAACTGGACGAGGACGAGTACGCCGTCGTCACCGCAGACCCGATTCCCGCCGATAAAGAGGAGGCGGCCCTCCAGGCGATCGCCGACTGCCCGCGCGCCGCGCTGAAGCGCGAAGACTAGAGGTATTCGCACCTTGTCTGATCTGACCGACCTCTCGGGGCGGGTCGCGGTGGTGACGGGGGCGGCCGCCGGACTCGGCCGTGCGGAGGCCATCGGTCTGGCCCGTTCCGGTGCGACCGTGATCGTCAACGACATGCCCGCGGCTTTGGACGGCTCCGATGTGCTCGACGAGATCGCCGCGGCCGGCACCAGGGCTGTCGCGGTATCCGGCGACATCAGCCAGCGTGCTACCGCCGATGAACTCGTCTCCTGCGCCGACGGCCTCGGCGGACTTCACATCGTGGTCAACAACGCCGGCATCACCCGCGACCGGATGCTGTTCAACATGACCGACGAGGACTGGGACGCGGTGATAGCGGTGCACCTTCGGGGCCACTTCTTGCTGACCCGCAACGCCGCCACCTACTGGCGCGCCAAGGCCAAAGATGAAGGGTCGGTCTATGGCCGTCTGATCAACACCTCTTCCGAAGCGGGGCTTTCCGGACCTGCGGGTCAAGCCAACTACGGGGCGGCCAAGGCCGGTATTACGGCACTTACCCTGACCGCCGCAAAGGCGCTGGGCCGATACGGGGTTCGCGCAAACGCGATCTGTCCTCGGGCCCGCACCGCCATGACCGCGGACGTCTTCGGCGAGGCGCCACCGCTGGCCGCGGGCCAGGTCGACCCGCTGTCACCCGAACATGTCGTGAGTCTGGTTCGTTTCCTGGCATCTCCGGCCGCCGCGGACGTCAACGGACAACTGTTCATCGTCTACGGCCCGAGTGTGACGCTGATGGCCGCGCCCACAGCCGAACACCGCTTCCACGCGGACGGGGAAGCCTGGGATCCGGCCGCGTTGAGCGCGGCGATGCACGACTACTTCGCCGACCGGGACTCGGAGAAGTGTTTCGAAGTCGATCTCCGTGCACTCTCGGGGAACGACAACGACTTATAAGCCCCAGTGTGGGCCTGATGCGTGGGCCTTATGTGTGGGCTTTGGTGTCGGCCAGTGCGTCGAGGAAGGCGCGGGCCCAGCGGTCGACGTCGTTGCTCAGTACCTGGCGGCGCAGCGCCCGCATGCGGCGGCGGCCCTCCTCGGGACTCTGGGACAGGGCCTCCTCGATGGCGTCTTTGACACCTTCGAGATCGTGCGGGTTGGTCAGGTAGGCCTGACGTAATTCGGCTGCTGCCCCGGTGAATTCGCTGAGCACCAGCGCCCCGTCGAGGTCACTCCGGCAGGCCACGTACTCCTTGGCCACCAGGTTCATGCCGTCCCGCAACGGAGTGACGAGCATGACGTCGGCGGCAACGAAGAATGCGATGAGCTCGTCGCGGGCCACCGGTCGGTGCAAGTAGTGCACCACCGGGTGGCCGACCTCGCCGTACTCGCCGTTGATGTGGCCGACCTGCTGCTCGACTTCGTTGCGCAGAAGGCGGTAGCTGTCGACCCGTTCTCGGCTGGGGGTGGCCAACTGGACCAGTACGGTGTCGTCACCCTGGATCCGGCCTTCTGCGAGCAACTCCGAGAATGCTTTCAGCCGAACGTCGATACCTTTCGTATAGTCCAGCCGGTCCACCCCGAGCAGTAACTTGCGTGGGCTGCCAAGCTCGGTGCGAATCTGCTTGGCGCGCCGCCGGATCTCCCGATTGCGGCCCTTGCGATCCAGTTCCGCGGAGTCGATGGAGATGGGAAACGCACCCACCTTGATAGTGCGATCACCCAACCAGGCCTCACCCAACCGCGAGCGGACACCCACCGTCGCGCGAGTCGTCTCGGCGCCGGCCAGTTGCCGGGCGAGGAAGAGAAAGTTCTGCGCCCCGCCGGCCAGATGGAATCCGACGAGGTCCGCCCCAAGCAGCCCGTCGATGATCTCCGCACGCCAGGGCATCTGCATGAAGAGTTCCACCGGAGGAAACGGGATGTGCAGAAAGAATCCGATGGTCAGGTCGGGCCGCAGTTCGCGCAGCATCTTGGGGACCAACTGCAACTGGTAGTCCTGCACCCACACCGTCGCGCCGTGGGCGGCTGCACGTGAGGTCGCTTCGGCGAATCGGCGGTTGACGTCGACATAACGGTCCCACCACTCGCGGTGGTAGATCGGCTTGACGATGACATCGTGATAGAGCGGCCACAGGGTCGCATTCGAGAACCCCTCGTAGTACTCGGCGACGTCTTCGGCGCTGAGCCGGACCGGATACAACTGCAGTCCGTCCTCGGTGATCGGATCCTCCGGACCGTCGACGATCCCTGGCCACCCGATCCACGCTCCGCGCTGTTTACGCAGCAGCGGTTCCAGTGCCGTGACCAGGCCGCCGGGGCTGCGTCGCCAGCCCAGTGTGCCGTCCGGTCGCACTTCCATGTCGATCGGCAGTCGGTTGGCGACCACCACGAAGTCGGAGTCGCCTGAATGCCCCTGTGCAGGTGCTCGGCCGGCCCCGCGGGCCATTTAGGACTCGAGCTTTGACGGCCCGATGCCGAGCATGGCGAGAAACACCCGACACTCGTCGGCGTCGGTGGCGTAGGCGGCGACCACCCGCCTGGCTTGGCGGGCCGTGCTGTCGGCCAGCGGTTCGACGTCGTCAATGTCCGCAGGATTGGATTTCGCAGGCATCTGTCAACCTTAATTCAGACTGGTAGCGATATCAGATCAGCTCTAGGGGCTGCTGGAGAGAGTGGAGCGTGGTACCACCGCCGGCGCACCATCCTGGTTTTCCGCGTAACAAGCGGCCGACATCCAATAACCGGTGCATGGTGTGCCGTTGATGTTGGGCACCAGATCGGCGGGAATCCCGGATTGGGTTGTGGAGGTGTGCTCGTCGGTGTAGCGCAGCGGCGCCTCGGGCATCGGTCCCGCCTGACCGTCGTCACTGGTGACCGACGTCATGTTCGGCACGCAGTTGCCGTCCTGCATGACCTCGCCGTTCTGGCAACCTGCGAAACCGTTGCCCGACGCCGGCGCCGGCGCGGGGGCCGGAACGGGTTCAGGGCCGGGCACCGGCTCCGCCGATGCCGCCGGGGCGATGCCCAGCATCGACCCGGCGCCCAGCAACCCGGCGGCAATGATCCGCAGGATGGTCGGCATAGAGCTGAGACTCCCGACTATGGAGTCGCACCGATCGGAACCTGCGGCAGCGTCACGCCACCGGTGTTATGCGGGTTGTTTTCCTGCAGGCCCATGCACAGACCGGTGTTGTCGCCGTTGCACGGGACGCCGTTGACCTCGGGAATCTGGCCGACGTTGCCCGCGCTCGATTCGGTGAGCGCGCCGGGCTGAAGATCAGTGGCACCGGGTTCGATCGGGTTGGTCGTCGGGCCGGTCTGGTCGCTGATCGGCTTGCAGGCGCCCGTGTTCGGGTCGAGCACCTCGGTGGACGGGCACTGCGCCAGAGCCGGCGCCGCCGGTCCGGCCGGGGTGGCCAGGGTGGCAATCAGAGGAGCCGCCGACACGACGGCAGCGAAACCGCCGGCCACGAGGACGCGGCGCGCGAGTGAGGTGGAAGAGGCCATGTTGGTGCTTTCTCCTAGGGTGGGCCTGCCCCGGCGATCCGGTGCAGCAGCAGTCAATGTGTTCTGTCGCGGCTGCTGACGGGGGCGTTACATTCGATACTAGTGTGAGTTGCGGCGGGATATCACGCCGATCAGCCCTGGGCTGATTACCGACCGGGAGGACAACCGGATGCAACTCTCGTTCAGTGACCGCACCTATCTGGTGACCGGCGGTGGCAGCGGAATCGGGCTGGGCGTAGCGGCCGGACTCGCGCGGGCCGGAGCCAGGGTAGCGATCGTCGGCCGTAACGCAGAGCGGTTGGGGACCGTCGCCGACCAGATCAACGCCGATGCCGACGGGGTGGTCCGCGCTCATCCTGCCGACGTCACCGATGAGGAACAGGTCGCCGCCGCCGTGTCTGCCACCGCGGACTGGAATGGGCGACTGCACGGGGTCGTGCACTGTGCCGGCGGATCGGAGACCATCGGCCCGGTCACCCAGATCGACTCGGCGGCCTGGCGGCGCACCGTCGACCTCAATGTCAACGGCACCATGTACGTCCTCAAGCACTCCGCCCGGCAGATGGTCCGCGCCGGCGGCGGGTCCTTCGTGGGAATCTCCTCGATCGCGGCAAGCAACGTCCACCGCTGGTTCGGCGCTTACGGGGTGACCAAGTCCGCCCTGGATCATCTGATGATGCTGGCGGCCGATGAACTCGGCCCTTCGTGGGTGCGGGTTAATGGCATTCGCCCGGGACTGATCCGTACCGACCTCGTGCAGGTGATTCTTGATTCGCCGGCGGTCAGCGAGGACTACCGGCAGTGCACTCCGCTGCCGAGGGTCGGGGAGGTGACCGATGTCGCGAACATGGCCATGTTCCTGTTGTCCGACGCCGCCAGTTGGGTCACCGGGCAGATCGTCAACGTCGACGGCGGGCACGGATTGCGCCGGGGCCCCGACATGTCGGCGATGCTGGAACCCGTGTTCGGCCCGGACGGCCTGCGCGGCGTGGTCTGAGCCGTGCGACCGCAGCCGCAGACGCCCGGGCCGGGACAGGAATCGGTCTGGGACTACCCGCGGCCGCCACGGCTCGAACGGTTCGACGGCCGGATCACCATCGAACTCGGGGGTGAGGTGGTGGCCAGTACGGACACCGGTTGGCGGATTCTGGAAACCAGTCACCCACCGACCTACTACCTGCCGCGCGCCGCATTCGGCAGCGGCGTCCTGCGGGACGCCCCCGGCGCATCGTGGTGCGAGTGGAAAGGGCAGGCCCGCTACTTCGATCTGGTGAGTCCCACGGCGGTTGCCCGCAAGGCGGCCTGGAACTATCCCCATCCCACCCCCGGTTTCGAGGCCATCGCCGACGCCGTAGCCGTCATGGCCGGTCAGGTCGACCGCTGCGCGGTGAATGGCGAGACCGTGATTCCGCAACCCGGTGGCTTCTACGGCGGCTGGATCACCAGTTGGGTCGTGGGTCCCTTCAAGGGCGGGCCGGGCTCCATGGGCTGGTGAGTCGGCCGGGCGAAACAAGCCGGAAACATCACTGCCCCGGAACTGAAACACCACGCCGACATCCTCCCTTCGACGCGCTTCGAAGGAGATGAACACGTTGGACATCGATCCTGCCGCCACTGCGTGGCTGTTGACGAGTACCGCACTGGTGCTGCTGATGACGCCCGGACTGGCGATCTTCTACGGCGGCATGGTCCGCACCACCGGCGTGCTCAACATGATCATGATGAGCTTCATCTCGAT
>CAZRFC010000270.1:0-5972 GCA_964598975.1 uncultured Mycobacterium sp.
GAGTTTGCCGGAAACATCGAGCGCTTCAGCGGTTTTGCGGATGTATATGACAGATTTCGCCCTTCGCCGCCGGATATGTTGGCGCCGATCCTCACGCAACTGATCGGCACTTACCCAGCGCGCGTCGTCGACCTGGGCTGCGGAACCGGCAAGTGGGCGTTCAAGCTTTCACAATCGGGATACCATGTCACCTGCGTCGACGTTTCCGGCGCCATGGTCGAACAGGCCCGTCGCAAGTTTGAGGCAGCCGGCCGCGCCGAACGCGGCCAGGGTTCCGGTCGCGCGGGCGACCAACCTGAATCGGACCCTGAAGGATTGGGCTGACGCGGGTCTTCAAGTCGTCGGCCTGGACGCCGGCGGTGACACCACCATCGACCAAGTCGACGCCTCGGGACCGCTCGTCGTAGTGGTCGGGTCGGAGGGCAAGGGACTGTCCCGGCTGGTCCGGCAGAATTGCGACGCGGTGGTGTCCATCCCGATGGCCGGGCCGGCCGAGTCGCTCAACGCCGCGGTGGCCGCCGGGGTGGTGCTGGCCGAGGTGGCTCGCCAGCGCCGGAGATGACTTGGCACTGAGACGTGCGCGACACCGCTCGGTATCGCCGCATCGCCGTAACAGAGCGTCCCGCAGTCACGACCAAGGGTCGGCACGCTCCCACAACGTCGGCATCTGCAGCGCCACGCCGTCGCGGTCGGCCAGCGCCGTCAGCACATGCATCGTCACGTCGAGGTCGTCCCCGGCGTACGGCAGTGCCCGAAGCGGTGCGCTCAGTGGGCGGAAGAAGTCGTCCCAGTGGATCAGAACCACGCGCCTGGCGCCCACGGTCCGGACCGTTTCGTTCCAGTACTGCTTGATGTAGCGCTCGGGCTGCAAACCGAGCTGTCCGATCCCTAGGTAGGCCACCTCCGCGCGCCGGCCGGCCAGCGCGCCCGGTGCGAATCCCGCACTGCCCTGGATCAAGAGCCGTCGACCGCTCTGGCGGTGCAGCACCAGGGTCGACCATGCCTCTCCGCAGCGGTATGCCGAGGCCTTCGCCGGCGGGACTACTGGCGCGGTGATGGGGCCCGGAAATCGGTCCGGCGGGCAATGGTCGGACTTGATGAGAGTTACGTCGAAAGCGCCGAGCGTCAGCGAGGTACCGGGGGTTGCCACGACGATGCGGTCTTCGGGAAGGCCATGTCCTCGAGCGATATTGGCCGCTGACTCGCCGCCGACGAGCAATGCTCCGGTGCGTTCTGCGACGACTGCGCTGTCGAGAGCGTGGTCGTAATGCGTGTGTACCGGCAGTACGGCGGTGAGTCCGCGGACGCCGGCCCGGTCAAGTGCCTCGTCAATCCTCGTGGCCGAGGGGGTCAGCTTGCGGAGACCCACTTCGAGCAGGCTCGGCCGCGAGAAGAATCCGTCGGTCAGCAGCGCTGAAGTGCCGTCATCGAGCAGCAGTGTCGACACCCCCATCCAAGCCACGCTCAACTTCGCGTCCAGTCCGGCAGTGGGAACGTTGAAATGCGTTCGGTACCGCGCGATATCGGGCCGGCCGACTTTGGCGCGCATCAGTTGAACGCCGCCAGTCTGACGCCGCTTCTCAACAGCCTGTCCCGGACGGCTGCGGCTATTTCCACCGCGCCCGGTGAATCGCCGTGCACACAAACGGATTCCACTTCGACCTTGATCACGGTGCCGCCGACCGACGTGACCGTCCCGGTGTCAACCATGTTCAACACCCTTTCTGCGATCTGTCCCGGATCGCGCAGTACGGCGCCTGCCTCGCCGCGCGGCAACAGTCGTCCATCCGGCAGGTAGGCCCGGTCGGCGAATGCCTCGGCGACCGTGCGGAGTCCACGTCGCTCGGCCTCCTCGAAGAACACCGAACCGGCCAGTCCGAGCACGGGCAGGCCGGGGTCCACCGCGTGCACCGCCTCGGCGACCGCGCGGGCCTGCTCGCGGTGGTCCACGATCGTGTTGTAGAGAGCCCCGTGCGGCTTGACGTAGGCCAGTGCGGATCCGGCAGCCCGGGCCAAGGCCTGCAAGGCGCCGATCTGGTACGTCACGTCAGCGGCCAATTCATCCGGCGCCACTTCGATCTGGCGCCTGCCGAAGCCCGCCAGGTCGAAGTAGCCGACCTGCGCGCCGATCCGCACGGCGCGCTCCGCTGCGGCCCGGCAGGTCCGGGCCAGGCCTATCGGATTACCGGCGTGGAAGCCGCAGGCGAGATTCGCGCTGGTGACGATATCGAGCATGGCCGCGTCGTTGCCGAGTTCCCACACCCCGTATCCCTCGGCGAGGTCGGCATTGAGGTCGACGCTGGGCACGGTTCCAGCCTAAGCCGCCCGCCGACTGCCGACCGCCCAGCACACCAGATAGATCGCGAACGAGATTGTGGTGACGAACACCGACACCGGAACTCCCGGCGCCAGGGAGAGCAGAAGTCCGCCCACCGCGGACAGTTCGGCGAACACCACCGAAGCGACGATGGTCGCCGCCGGAGAGGTGAAGACCCGGGCAGCCGCGGCCGCCGGTGTGATCAGCAAGGACATCACCAGCAGGGCGCCGACGATCTGCACGCCCTGGGCGGCGGTCACACCCACCAATGCCGCGAACACGATGCCGAGTGCGCGCACCGGCACACCACGGGCCGCGGCGACTTCGGGGTCGACGGTGGCGAACAGCAATGGCCGGTAGGACACCGCCAGCACCGTGATCACCAACACGGCGACCACGCTCAGAAGTGCCAGACCGGAGTAGCCGACCCCGACGATCTGGCCGGTCAGCAGGGCGAAGCTCGTGCCGGCCCGCCCGGGATAGAGGTGTATGAACAGCACCGCCAAGCCGAGCCCGAAGGCCATTACCACCCCGATCGCGGAATCCCGTTCACGGGCCCGCTGGCCGAGCACTCCGAAAAGTATTGCGGCAAGAGCGCTTCCGACCAGTGCGCCGAGTCCAACGTTCAGACCGGTGAGCAGAGCGAAAGCCGCGCCGGTGAGCGAAAGCTCACTGGAGCCGTGGACCGCGAAGGACATCTGCCGCATGACGATGAAGGGGCCGATGAGCCCGGCGACCAATGCGAGGAGGGCGGCGGCGATCAGCGCCTGCTGGACGAAGTCACGGGTGAGCAGGTCTGCCGTGACGTCGAAGGCGAACAGGTTGTGCAGCAGGTGGGCGAACCTGTCACTCATGGGTGTGCCCGTGGGTGTGTCCGGAATGGTCGAAATGCTCGCCGACGACGACGTAGCGGTCGCCGACCTGCACCACCTGGATATCGGCCTGGTAGAGATCCGAGAGCGTTTGGGACGTCATCACCTCGGCGACCGTGCCGATCCGGAACTTCCCGCCCACCAGGTAGAGCACCCGGTCGACGAAAGGAAGCACAGGGTTGACTTCGTGGGTCACGAAAAGCACGGCAGTGCCCGTCCGTCTGCGCTGATCGATCAGTCCGGCGACCAGGCGGGCGTTTGCGGGGTCGAGGTTCAGCAGCGGTTCGTCGCACAGCAGCAGCACCGGGTCGGTGGCCAAAGCCTGGGCGATCCGCACTCGTTGCAGTTCACCGCCGGACATCACACCGACCGGTGTCTGTCCGAGATCGCGTGCGTGGACCTGATCCAGCGCCACGTCCACCGCATTCTGTCGGTCGGTACGGGCAGCGCGGCGCAACGGCATCAGACCCCAGCGGTGGCCGTCGATGCCCAACTGGACCAGATCGCGGCCGCGCAGGGTGAGGCCCCGGTCCACTCCGCGGTGCTGGGGCACGTAGCCGATCCGGTCACTGCCGGCGCGGACCGGCGCTCCGTCGACCAGAGCGGTGCCGGCGCTCAGCGGTAGTTGGCCGAGCAGGACTTTGAGCAGCGACGTCTTTCCGGTCCCGTTGGGGCCGAGCACGGCGATGAACTCTCCGGTTGACACGGTCAGATCGAGGTGGTCCCAGAGCACGCGGTCCCCGAAGGCCAGTCGCGCGCCGGTCAGTGATACGACCGGTCCCACTGCTAGCGGCTCTCCCGCAACGCGGCCGCCAGTCGGCTGACGGTGTCGCTCTGCCAGGTCAGGTAATCGGTTCCGGCGGGCAGTGTTTCGGTGACGCCGACGACCGGCACCCTCGCGGTCTGCGCGGCGCTTCGCACCCGTTTTGTGGCTTCGGTGACTGTTTGGTCATTGAAGATGACCACCTCGACCTGCCGTCCGGTGATCAGGTCGAGCACTGCGGCGACATCGACCGGTGCCGGGTCGGTGTCCTGCTCGATCGCGCTTGTGAAGCCCGTCGGCGTTTTGTCGACCAGACCTGCGGAGCGCAGCAGATAGTGAGCCACCGGTTCGGTGGCGACCACAGCGGCTCCGGGAAACTGCTTCGCCAGATCCTTCTCGGCGGCTCCGATGGCATCGGTGGCGCGGCCGAATTCATCTGCCCGCGAACGATAGTCACCTGCGTTGGCGGGGTCGGCTTCAGAGAGTTTGGTGGCCAATTCGGCCGCCACGGCTTTAGCGGTGTTGACGTCGTAGAAGACGTGCTCGTTGGCGGGGTTGGGCTCTCCGGCGGGATCCTGCAGCGAGTAGGCGTCGACGGCCGGGATGCCCGGGTGATTGTCGAGGACCGCTTGGACCCAGGAGTCGTAGCCGCCCCCGTTGAAAACGACGATCGCGGCATCGGCGATCGCGGCAGCGTTGGCGGGGCTGGCCTCGAATGAGTGCGGATCGGCTGATCCGCTGGTGATGATCGAGGTGACACTCGCGTCGTCGCCGGCGACGGCCTGGGCGACGCTGCCCCATACGTCGGTGGACGCGACCACTGATGGCGGGCCGGTCCGCTCGGTGTCGCGGGAATCTTTCGCACACCCGGCCAGGCTGCCTGCTGCCAGGACAGCGGCCAGGCCTGCGATCGCGTAACCCGCCAATGGTCGTGTCCTATGCACAGTAGCCCTCCAACCGAAAACGAAAATCGTTTCCAATAGTACCGGCACGGCGGGTTCCGATAGCCAGAAGGTCGGATTACTAGTGGCTCTGCTCGTCGCCGATGAGCAACCGGACGGCAAGGTCCAATCGCTTGCTCACGTCGTTGGCGGATGCGCGTCGGGTCAGCCAGGCCAGCAGGTTGGATAACCAGACATCGGAAATCACCCGCGCGATGTGGTACTGGTCCTCAGTAGGCTCCCCGTCGCTCATGGCACGGGCGAACATGCTGTCGATGATCTTCTCGACATGGTCCACTTCGCCGGCCGCCGATGCGTCGGCGAAGACGTAGGCCCGGGTCATCGCCTCGGTGAGCAACGGGTTTCGCTGCATGGCCCGGTTGAGCTTGCTGACCATGAAATTCAGCCGTTGGTAGGGGGTGCCGCCCGCAACCGTCGCGCGGTCGGTCTTGGCGTCGATGCGTTCGAATTCGCGGCCCAGTGCGGAGACGAGTAGGTGGACCTTGGAGGGGAAATACCGGTACAGGGTTCCGACCGCCACGTCGGCACGGTCGGCGACCGCTCTCATCTGCACGGCCTCGTACCCGCCCTTGGAGGCGATCGCCAATGTCGCGTCCAGGATGCGTTTGCGTCGCTCCCGTTGAGCTTCCGAACCGAGTTCGGATTCGGTGAGCACTGACACCGGCAGCACTTCGCGCGGTTGCGATCCGGCGGATTGCTGCTCCGGTGACGACACTCCTGCGCTCCTTCTCCGATTGACCGCTGTCGACTTGACGGCTCATCGCTGCCACTATTAGAACACGTTCTAGTGAGCGTGAATGGTCAGAAGCTCGACTCCGCCGACATGAGGAGCGCAGGTGTCCGCCTCCATCGCCGACGAGCGGTTCGCCGCGCGTGATCTGGTTCGCAGCTGGGCTGCAGGCGCAGGTGCGCCGGCCGCGATACGCGCCATCGAGCAAGGCGACCCGACCGCCTGGCGCGAGCCCTACGGCGGCATCGCCGAACTCGGCTTGTTCGGGATCGCGGACGACGAGGATGCCGGGGGATCGGGTGGCACGGTCGAGGACCTCTGCGGCCGC
>CAZRFC010000271.1:0-5957 GCA_964598975.1 uncultured Mycobacterium sp.
AGGGCCACCTGCAGCTCGGCGGGCTGTCGGTGCTGGTGCTCGACGAGGCCGACGAGATGCTGGACCTGGGCTTCCTGCCCGACATCGAGCGCATTCTGAAGCTGACCCCCGACGGGCGCCAGACCATGCTGTTCTCGGCGACCATGCCCGGCCCGATCATCACGCTGGCGCGCACGTTCATGACCCAACCCACCCACATCCGCGCCGAGGGCGTGCAGGGTTCGGCCACCCACGACACCACCGAGCAGTTCGCCTACCGGGCGCACGCGCTGGACAAGATCGAGATGGTGGCCCGCATCCTGCAGGCCGAGGGCCGCGGCGCGACGATGATCTTCACCCGCACCAAGCGCACCGCCCAGAAGGTGGCCGACGAGCTCGCCGAGCGCGGTTTCAAGGTCGGCGCGGTGCACGGTGACCTCGGCCAGGTGGCCCGCGAGAAGGCGCTCGCCGGGTTCCGCAGCGGCGAGGTCGATGTGCTGGTGGCGACGGACGTCGCGGCCCGGGGCATCGACATCGACGACATCACGCACGTCATCAACTACCAGATCCCCGAGGACGAGCAGGCCTACGTGCACCGCATCGGCCGCACCGGCCGGGCCGGCAAGACCGGTATCGCGATCACCCTGGTCGACTGGGACGAACTCGAGCGCTGGTCGATGATCGACAAGGCGCTGCAACTGGATTGCCCGGACCCGTCGGAGACCTACTCGACCTCCCCGCACTTCTACGAGGAGCTGGGCATTCCTGCCGGGGCCGGTGGTTCGATCGGTACTGCCCGCAAGCCCCAGGGCGCACGCCGTCCCGCCAAGGATGAGAGCAGGATCAGCTCCACCGACAAGGGCGACCGGCCGGCCCGCAGCCGTTCGCGTCAGCGGACCCGCGGTGGCAGCGGGGCCAGCGCACGCGTCGAAAGTTCTTCGGCCGCAACCGATTCAGGCAACCCGCCCGCAGCCGGCGAGGGAACCGCCGGCAAGCCGCGCCGTCGTCGTCGCCGCGGACCGCGCAAGGCCGCCGAGGCCGGGGCCACCCCGAGCTAGATGATTCGACCGGAGCGCCGCACCAGAGCTGATCTCATCGCCGCGGCGGCGATCGCCGCTGTGGTGCTGACGATCATCGCGGTGTTCTGGTGGCGCAGTTCCGAACGCACGACGATAAGCCGTCCGGCCGCCGGACCGGCTCCGAGCACCACCTCGGCCAGTGCCGTCCCGTCGACCCTGACGCAGCGGTGGACCGCACCGAGCGGAGCCACCCTGGCCCCGATCCTGTTGAGCGGCAACGTGATCACCGGCCACGAGCGCACCATGGCGGGCCTGGACCCGCAGACCGGCGAGCAGCGTTGGAGTTACGCCCGCGACCTCGAGTTGTGCGGGGTGTCCTACGTCTACGACCTGGCGGTCGCGGTCTACCCGGATAAACGCGGCTGCGGTCAGGTCAGCGGCATCAAGGCCGCCACCGGCCAGCGCGGCCCCACCCGCACCAGCTACGCCGATGAGGTGGTGACCCTCAGCTCCGACGGCAGCGCGGTGCTGTCCTTCGGTGCGACCCGGCTGGAACTGTGGCGCTCGGATCTGGTGCGGATGCTGTCGTACGGAGAGATCGACGCACCGATCAAGCCGGTCAACACCAAGCTGGGCGAGGGCTGCACCCTGATGTCGGCGTCGGCCAGCGACGCCGCAGTGGGCGTTCTGGAGGCTTGCCCGGAGGAGAAGGACCTGCAACTCACCCTGCTCAAGCCGGCCAAGGAGGAGGACGAGCCCGAGCTCAAGACGGTGCCGCTGGCCGGGGTGGCCGTCGACTCCGACGCCCGGGTGCTGGCAGTGGTGGGCACCACCACCGCGGTGTATCTGCCGTCGCCGCGCCCGGAGGTGGTGGTCTACGACGAGACCGGCTCCAAGGTGTCCAGCACCCCTCTTCCCGGCCCGCCGAAGCTGATGGAGGAGCTGCCTGCCGTGACCCGAGCCGGTGAGCAGATCACCTGGTGGACTGGCAGCGCGGTGATGGTGTTCGACAACAAGCTGGCCTACCGCTACACCCTCGACGCCGCCGACCGGCGGACCCCACTCGGGCCGGCCACCGTGATGGCCGGGCGACTGCTGGTCCCGGTCGCCGACGGACTGGCGGTGTTCAACCCCACCGACGGCGCCTACGAGCGGACCATCCCGCTGCAGCACCCGGACGGCGAGGCCGCGGTGATCCCCGCCGTCAGCGGGCAGATGGTGATCGAACAGCGCGGCGCGTTCCTCGCCGGGTACGGGCCGTAGCTGATTAGCGCGTCATCCGGTGCAGCAGCCACGCCGCCGGCACGGTCATCGCGACGGTCAGAACGACCAGCACCGTCACCGAACCGGTGAACACCGGCCAGCCCAGTACCGCGGACATCGCTATCTCCATCACGATGACGTGCAGCAGGAAGATCTCGTAGGAGATCTCGCCGAGCCACACCATCGGACGGCTGCTCATCAGCTGCGCATAGCGACTCCCGCCGGGGCCGGGGAGGGCGAGCGGAGCGACCAGCAGAGCGGCGATCGCGGCGTACAGCAGCGTCCTGGTCAGGTCGGCGCCCAGACTCGGGGTCAGCGTGGTGGAGTCCCCGGCGATGGGGCTCGCCGCCACCAGAAACCCGGCGAGCGCCACCGGCAGCGCCAGCCACCACCGGCACCGCACCCCGGTAGTCTGCAACACCGCCAGGGCCATCCCGGCGGCGAACCAGGCCAGATAGGTCGGCAACCACAGCCCGGCGCCGGCCGGCAACCAGTCCGTCCGATGCAGCGCCGCCAGCCACAGCGGACTGATCGCCGCCACGCCCGCCAGCAACGCCAGCAGCACCCCCGGCCGGCCGCGGCCCAGCGCCATCAGCAGCCAGGCCAGGAAAGGCAGCAGCAGATAGAAGGCGGCCTCGACGGCGAGGCTCCACATCTGGGTCAGGCCCTGATGCTGGTAGCGGGAGAAGTAGTCGCCGTAGATCTGGGTCAGGGTGAGGTTGCGCACCAGACCGGCCCAGGTGTGCCCGGGATTGGGTTCGAGCGGACGGAACTCGTAGAGCAGATACGCGGTCACGACGGTGAGCAGGTAGGCGGGCATGATCCGCCGTACTCGCCGGCGGCCGTAGCGGCGCACCGACGGCCCGGGTGTGCCGGCGGCCGCGGCCCGCACCCACGGACCGAAGAGCAGCAGGCCGGAGAGAACGAAGAAGATCGCCACCCCGATGTCCAGGCGGCCCAGTAGCTGGCCCGGGTAGCCGCGGTTGAGCGCGCCGGTGCCGTAGGCGGCGTGGGTGCCCAGCACCGACAGCGCGGCGACGGCCCGCATCCCGGTCAGCGCCGGATTACGGTCGGCTGCGGAGACCTGCTCCAGCCCGCCCTGTTCGTCGTCGAGGTTGGTCACAGCAGGACCGGGGCGATGATCAGCCCCGGGGAGTCCGGGTTTTGTAGCCTCGGTCGATGACCTCAGCGGGCAGCGGCTGGCTCTCCTCGTCGGGGATCATCACCTCGATGTATGCCGCGCCGTCGTGGGCGTCGATCTCGTCGAGGGCGGCGTCGAGTTCGCCGACCGTCGTCACCTTCCGGGTGAGCCAACCCGAGCAGCCGAACGCCTCCGGCAGCAGGTGATACCGCACCGGCGCGAGGTCGTCGTAGGCGTGCCCGCGTTCGCTGATGACGTCCTCCACCCCGTAGAGGCCGTTGTTGAGCACGAAGATCACCGGTGTGACGCCGTAGCGGCCCATCACGGCAAGCTCGTTGCAGGTGAGTTGGTGGGAACCGTCGCCGGTCACCAGCCAGGTGCGACCAGAGTCGCCGCGGGCGGTCTTGGCCATCGCGACGCCGAGGGTGGCCGGGGTGGCCCACCCGATCGAGCCCCACAGTCCCTGCCCTTCGGCCCCGACACCGGCCGGCAGCCGCATTCCGTTGAGGTGCATCATGCACGTTCCGGTCTCGATGACCAGGGTGTCGCCGGCCTTGAGCCGACGCTGCAGACGCGGATAAAACGTCGACGACGACGTGGGATCCTCTGCGGCGCCGGTGATCTCGAGGAGCTCCGGCGTCGGCAGTTCCGGCAGGGTGCCGGCGGCGACCCGGGCCGTCAACGCGTCGAGCACATCCCCGATGGCGACATTGAGATAGACATTCCCGCCGCTGCGCACCCAGTTCTCGTGGATGCACACCGCTCGGTCGGTGTCGATCTGGTCGCCCCACAGCCCGGTGTTGAGTTCGTGCAGCATCACCCCGCCGATATCCAGGGCCAGGTCGGCGTCGCGCACGAGGTCACGTACCGCCGGTGGATGCGAACTCTGGGCGGCGTACAGTCCGGCGTACTGCGGCAGCGACTCGTCGATGACACCTTTGTCGTTGGGGGTGATGACGACCGGCAGATTCGCCTTGGCGACGAACTCGACCGCCTTGGCGGCCACGCCGTAGCGTGCGGTCAGAGCGGTGATGGCGGCGACCGGGCGTTGCGCCGCAGCCACTTTGGCGACGATCGCGTCGACGGCGGCGGCCAGTTCGGTGGGATCGCTGCGCTGACGTGTGATCTCGTCCAACGGCACTCCGGTGACCGGCTCGCCGAGTACCGGCATGAGCCCGTTGGCTTGGGAGATCACGATGTAGGCGGGCATCGACTGACGTAGTGCTTCGCGGATCACCCGCTCCAGTTCGTCGATGCAGTTGTCGGGGGTGAGAATCGCCGACACGCAGCAGGCCGACGCCGAAATGTCTTGGAAGCGGTAATATCTGGTGTCACCGAGGTTGTGGTGGGTGATCAGACCCAGGCGCTGGATCCGTTCGCTGGGCATCCCGACAATGTGGAAAACCGGCAGCCGGTGCGCCTTGGAGCCCATCACGCCGTTGAGGGCGGACAGCTCGCCGACCCCGTAGGTGGTGGACAGGATCGCCGCACCCTGGATGCGGGCGTAGCCGTCGGCTGCGTAGGCGGCGTTGAGTTCGTTGGCGCAGGCAACCCACTGCAGGCCGTCGACCGTCTCGGCGGCGTCGTCGACCGAGAATGCGTAGTCGCCCGGAACCCCGAACACCTTGTCGATGCCCAGCGCGGCCAGCCGTTGCAGCGTGTACTGAGCGACCGTCGGTGTTGCCATTCTTCTCCTCGGTGATGATGGATGGGACGATCCGGACATGGCTATTCTCGCCGACGCGGTCCTGGTGTTCCACGGACTGTTCATCGTCTGGGCGGCGTTGGGGGCACTGGCGGTGTGGCGGTGGCCCCGGCTGGCGTTGCTGCACCTGCCCGCGCTGGCGTGGGCGGTCTGGATCGAAACCTCCGGCCGGATCTGCCCGCTGACCCCGCTGGAGAATTCGCTGCGCCGCGCCGCCGGCGAGGCCGGCTACAGCGGCGGTTTCATCGAGCACTACCTGGGCCGCATCATCTATCCCGCCGGGCTGACCCGCGAGGCGCAGTGGGCGGTGGCCGGGGTGCTGCTGCTGATCAACGCCGTCGTCTACGGGCTGATGCTGAGGCGGGCTAGACGCTCGGGGTGAACGTCGGCAGCGGCCTGCCGTTCTTCCAGTGCTTGAGCAGCGCCTTGGCCAGTTCCTTGTAGGCGACCGCGCCCTTGTTCTTCTTGCCGGTCAGCACCGAGGAACCGGAGGCGCTGGCCTCGGCGAACCGTACGGTCCGCGGGATCGGCGGCCCCAGCACCGGCAGGTCGTAGCGGTCGGCGACGTCGAACAGCACGTCGCGGCTGTGGGTCGTGCGCGAGTCGAACAGCGTCGGCAGCGCACCGAGCAGTTTGAGCTTGGGGTTGGTGATCTGCTGCACGTCGGCGACGGTCCGCAGGAACTGGCCGACGCCGCGGTGGGCCAGCGTCTCGCACTGCAACGGCACGATCACCTCGTCGGCGGCGGTCAGCCCGTTGAGGGTCAGCACTCCCAGCGACGGCGGGCAGTCTTTGTTATAGAGTTGTTTTGGGTATTATTGTGAGGGGTGGTTTTTTTCTAGGTGGTGGT
>CAZRFC010000272.1:0-5934 GCA_964598975.1 uncultured Mycobacterium sp.
CCATAGTCGTTGGGGTAGCGGCGGGGGTCACCGGTGAGATTGATGGCGGTGTCGGTGCCGCCGTGGTACGAACGGTAGCGCGAGAGCACCTTGCGCCGGCCGGTGTGTAGCCGGGCCATCCGCACGGCATGCTCCACAGCGTCGGCCCCGCCATTGGTGAAGAACACGTGGGTCAGATCGCCGGGTGTGCGCTCGGCGATGAGCCGGGCGGCCTCCGAGCGGGCGGCGTTGACGTGTTGCGGGGCGATGGTGCACAGCTTGGCCGCCTGCTCGGCGATCGCGGCGACCACCTTCGGATGCTGGTGTCCGATGTTGGTGAAGACCAGTTGACCGGAGTAGTCCAGCATCTTGGTGCCCTCGCCGTCCCAGACATAGGCGCCGTCTGCCGCGACGATCGTCATGGGATTGATCTGCGCCTGCGCAGACCAGGAGTGGAAGACGTGCTGACGGTCGAGTTCGTAGGCGCGTCGGCCCTCCGCGATGGCGGCCTCGATGTTCTGCCCGTTCGGCAAGGCCGTTTCGGTGGTGGTCATGGGCGCGGAGTTTACCGGGCCATCCGGCGCATCGATTCTGCGCACAGATCGCGATTTCGGCCAGATCGACGATCTGGATGCAGAGTCGGTGCAGGCGCCGAGGGTCGGCAACCGTTCGGAGTCGTTTGGATGCCGACACGACACCGTTGCGTCACGGTTCCGCATCACGCCCTGCGGCGATCCAACCGGGGGTAGTGGGGCGGAGTGCCTTGTTGTAGAAGTGGTTGTAGTGACTGATGTGGCCACAGCGCCGGAGATGCCGGCCAAGGCCCAGAGAGGTGGAGTCAACATGAAGCGCGTAGGTGCGGCCCAGAAGACACTGGTCGGCCTGGTGCTGGTGATCCTGACGGCACTGGGACTCACGATCGGAACGGGTGCGGCCACGGCGGCTCCGGTGACCCGCGAGCAGGCCGTCCAACTCGTCATCGCGCGGGGCCTGGCCCAGCGCGGCGTCCCCTACTCCTGGGCCGGCGGCGGCATCGACGGACCCAGCCTTGGCAAGGGCGAGGGTGCGGAGATCGTCGGTTTCGACTCCTCCGGCCTCATCCAGTACGTCTACGCCGGCGTGAACGCCAAACTGCCCCGTTCGTCGGGCGCGATGTACAACGTCGGCCAGAAGGTCACACCCGCTCAGGCGCTGCCCGGTGACCTGATCTTCTACGGCCCCGAGGGGACCACGACGGTCACGATGTTCCTGGGCAACAACCAGATGCTCGAGGTCGGTGACGTCGTGACGGTATCCCCGGTGCGGACCACCGACATGGCGCCCTACCTGGTGCGGATCATCGCCTGACGGCAGGTCGACGAGCTGGCGCTGATTTGGCCCGGGCCCGCTACGCGCAGTCGGTGCAGATCGACTCGCCGTTGCGGCCCCGGGCCAGTCTGCTTCGATGGTGGACCAGGAAGCAGCTGCTGCAGGTGAATTCGTCGTGCTGCTTGGGTACGACCCGCACGACGAGTTCCTCGTCGGACAGGTCGGCACCCGGTAGTTCATAGGATTCGACGACGTCGGCCTCGTCGATGTCGAGGACGGCGGTAGAAGCGTCGTTGCGCCGTGCGGCCAGTTCGCCCAGCGACTCGTCGGCGTCAACCGGCGCGCGACGGGGTGCGTCGTAGTCAACGGTCATGATTCGTGCCTTTCGGGTTCGATCGCCCGGCCGACTGTTCGGCCGAATGCGCTCTTATTCCCCATACCCCGCCCGGTTTAAACACCCGATTTTTCGGAATGGTCAAATCCGCCAGAGCGACTCCTGCGCGACGCTGGCCACCCGGATTCCCGAGCGGTCGTGAATGGTGCCGAAGGCGAGGCCGCGGGCATCGCGGTGGCTGACCCCGACCGCGTCGTAGCAGTGCCATTGATGCGGGTCGACCGGGCGGTGCAGCCAGAGCGCGTGGTCCAGGCTGGCCGCACCCCCCGGCCCGGGCTCGTCGTGACCGGGCGGGCGGGCGGTGGACACCAAGCCGAGGTCGGAGACGAACGTCAGCGCGCAGGCCCGCAACACCGGGTCGTCCTCGATCGGCTCCCGCGATCGGAACCAGAACGGCTGGATCGGCCACTCCCGCGGCTCGCCTGCGGTCACGCGGGCTTCGAAATAGTCGCCCCAGCGTTCCGGGGGAGTCACCACGTTGGTCGCCTCGGCAAACGGCAGCCCAAGGCCGGCGTGCTGCTGCCAATCGAGGGTTTCCTCGGGGCGATGAAAGGAGGCCAGCATCTCGAAGATCGGCACACCGTCCTGGGCTGCGGTGACCCGGCGGGTGTTGAACGAGCGACCGTCGCGGGTGGTCTCGACGGTGTACTCGACATCGACACCGACCCGGCCGCCCTTGATGAAGTAGGCGTGCAGGGACTGCGGCCAACGGTCCGTCTCCACGGTGGCCGCAGCGGCGGCCAGCGCTTGTGCTGCGATCAGCCCGCCGAACAGGCGTGGTCCGGCGCCCAGTGCATTGGACGTGCGGAAGGTGTTCTCGCTGCCGTCGAGGCGGACCAGGCGGGCGATCCAACTCGGTGACATGGCGCCCACCATAACGGTGACACCTACACTCACGGGCATGGAGCAGGGCGGGCACGAGGCGTTCGAGGCGCCGAAAGGCCTACTCAGCATTGAGGACTGCGTCGACTCGCGCGGCGAGATCGTGTTGCCGGCGGGGACGACGCTGGTGTCGCTCATCGACCGCAACGTCCACAACGTGGGCGATACGGTGGCCTACCGGTACCTGGATTTCTCCCGCGCCACGGCGCCGCCGGGCGGCTGCCTCTCCGAGATCACCTGGGCCCAGTTGGACGTCCGGATGCGAGCAATCGCGGCCCGGATCCAACAGTCGGTGCGGCCGGGCGACCGGGTGGCGATCCTGGCACCGCAGGGATTGGACTATGTCGCCGCGTTCTTCGCGGTACTCAAGGCGGGCCGGATCGCGGTTCCGCTGTTCGCACCCGAACTGCCCGGCCACGCCGAACGACTCGAGGTTGCCCTTCGCGATGCCCAACCGGCACTGCTGCTGACCACTCGGGGTGCCGTCGATGCGGTCAGCGGCTTTCTGGGCAGGACGGTGGGCGCATCGCCGCCGGTGGTCGTGATCGACGCCGTCGCTGATTCGGCGGCTGCCGACTTCGTCCCGGTCGAGGTCGATATGGATGACGTCGCACATCTTCAGTACAGCTCCGGCGCCACCCGTGCGCCGGTCGGCATCGAGATCACTCATCGCGCTTTCGTGACGAACCTGGCCCAGATGATCCTGTCGATCGACCTGCTCAACCGAAACACCCACGGCGTCAGTTGGTTACCGCTCTACCACGACATGGGCCTGTCGATGATCGGCTTTCCGGCCACCTACGGCGGACACTCCACCCTGATGGCCCCCACCGCGTTCGTCCGCCGTCCGCAGCGGTGGATCCGGGCACTGTCCGACGCCTCGAAGGAAGGTCGGGTGGTAACCGCTGCCCCGAACTTCGCCTACGAGTGGGCGGCCCAGCGCGGTAGGCCCGACAAGGGTGAGCACTTAGACCTGGCCAACGTCGTGGCCATCATCGGATCCGAGCCGGTCAGCATGGCCGCGATCGACGCCTTCAACGAGGCGTTCGGCCCGCACGGGCTGCCCGCCACCGCGATGAAACCCTCATACGGCATCGCCGAGGCGACGTTATTCATCGCCAACATCGCCCCCGACGCCGTCGCGAGGGCGACGTACTTCGACGGCGATCTGCTGGCTGAGGGCCGAGCCGTCGCGGTCGGCGCCACGGCGCCCAACGCGGTGGCCCATGTGTCGTGCGGTGTGGTCGCCCGCAGCCTGCGCGCCGTGGTCGTCGACCCGGACACCGGCGATGAGCTACCCGACGGTTCGGTGGGGGAGTTCTGGCTGAACGGCGACAATGTCGGCCGGGGCTACTGGCGGCGCCCGGAAGAGACCCGGGAGGCATTCGGCGCCCACCTCGGATCTCGGCTGCCGACCGGCAGTCGGGCCGACGGTGTCGCGGAGGGGGAGACCTGGCTGCGCACCGGCGACCTGGGCATGTTCTACGACGGAGAGCTGTACGTCACCGGCCGGATCGTCGACATGGTGAATGTAGGTGGGCGCAACTTCTACCCGCAGGAGATCGAAGCGACCGCTGCGGACGCCTCGGGGCTGGTTCGGCGCGGGTATGTCGCGGCGATCGACGCCGGCGGCGATCGACTGGTGATCATCGCCGAAAGGGCAACCGGGACAAAACGGTCCGATCCTTCCGCGGCGGCCGAGGCGATTAGCAGTGCGGTGTCGCAGCGATACGGGATAACCCCCGCCGACATCCGATTCCTGCCGGCCGGGGCGATCCCGCGGACCACCAGCGGGAAGCTGGCCCGCAGGGCCTGCCGCATGCAATACCTGGATGGATCCCTGAAAGGGTGACTCAGATGGCCCCTAATCCGATTGAGAAATACCGCCGCACAGGCGCCGATGTGCCGTTCGGCAATCCGCTGCCCTCGCACGGCACCGAGATGGAGGGCTGGTTCTGGCGGGTGTCAGACGAGGCCAGCGGACGGGTGCTCATCGCGCTGTGCAGCGTCAACCGCCACCCGGCCGGGGACTGGTCGACCACTGCGGTCGGCGTGCATCCAGGCCAGGTGGTTCGCTCGGCGGCACTGTCCGGGGCCCGCGCCGAGCACAGCCCGTTCAGCGTCACCGCCGGCGACGGTGCCGGAAGTTTCACCGTCGGTGCCGACCGGGTCCGCTTCGAACTCGGCGATCTGACGCTGGCCATGGAATTTGGCGATCGGGTGTTGTGGCCCAAGGCCTTCGGCGGCGGCGGCGTGTTCTCGGCCATCCCGTTCCTCAACCAGTACTGGCACCCCTACTACCTCGGCGGGCGGGCCAGCGGCACCGTCGAGTACGGGGGTGAGAGCTGGACTTTCCAGAACGCCAAGCTCTACGCGGAACGCAACTGGGGCAAGGGTTTTCCGCTGCGCTGGTGGTGGGGGCAGGCCCACGACTTCGGTGATGCCGACGTCTGCGTGGCGTTTTCTGGCGGTCTGCTCTCGCTCGGGCCGATCGCCCGTGACGTCAGCGGGGTGGTGGTGCGGATCGGCACCAAGGTGATCCGGATGACGCCACCACTGATGGTGCGCTCGCAGGTCGGAGACCACCGGTGGCTGATCCGTGGACGGTCCCGACGCTACGAGATCGAATTGGACGGTGACGGAACCCATTTACCGCCTCACGTGCTTCCGGTGCCGCTTCCCGCCGAGCGGCGCAACATCGACACCGATTTCGAACACCTAGCGGGCCGGTTGCGCTGCACCGTCCGGGAGAACGGACGGCTCTTGTTCGACGGCACATCGGAACTTGCCGCGCTGGAGGTCGGCACCCGGCCGAAGTAGTCCTCGCGTCACAACTGGATCGATCCGGAGGCCAGCATTCCGATGGCGACCACCGCACCGCCGACGATGATGCCGAAGAGGGCAAGCTCCGCCGGCGCGAAGATCCGCAGTCCGCGTTCGCGGCGGGCCCGGGCGTAGAGCAATGTAGCCGGCGCGTAGAGCAGACAGGACAGCAGCAGATGGCTGGGTCCGGAGGCATAGACCAGGAACGCCGTATACACCAGGGCCAGGATCGCGACGGTCTTGTCGGTCCGCAGCGACCGATCATCGCCGTCATAGGTCTCGCGGCGGACGGTCAGCTTGAGCGCATAGCCGGCGGCCAGGAGGTAGGGGATCACCGCGAGTGCCGCGGTGAGGTCGAGGATGAAATCCAGTGCGTTGGAGACGAACAACAGCAGAATCAACAGCCCCTGGACGTAGAGACTGACCATGGTCAGCGCAGCCGAGGGGGTTCCTGCGGCGTTCAACTTGCGCAGGAATTCGGGCATGTCGCCGGTGGTCGCCGGCACGTAGAGCACCTCGCATGCCATCAGCGTCCAAGCCAGATACGC
>CAZRFC010000273.1:0-5921 GCA_964598975.1 uncultured Mycobacterium sp.
GGGCGCGACTGGGCCCGGCCGGCCCCGGCGGGGCCCCCCCCGCCACGACTGGGAACCAGCGCCCGTTATCGACGCGAGCGCCCGCGACGGGCGGTCGCATCGACGCAAGATGCTGGGCAACGCTGTTGTGCCACAGGTGGCACAGATTGTTGGGCTTCGCGTGTGCGAGCTCATGGGGTGGGAGTGACATGGGGACATGGGAGTCTACGAGCTGTGCTGTGAGTCCAACGGTAGACACAACGGTAGATCTGAAGGAGTTCATCATGCTGAAGTATGCAATCAAGTTCGAAGGCACGGTCGCCGAGTTGGTCGAGTGGGCGCAGACCACGTTCGCGAACACGGGCACGATCCGGATTCGCGGGTCCATCCATCTGCCAGAACCCAGACCGCATCGACCTATGGACGATGCCATCCGCTTCATGGAGGCCAGGTACAACTGCGCGATCTCGCCCGAAGCCATGCAGGAGGTAATCGACCTCTTGAACAAGAAGGATCCCGTCGCAGGCAATATCCCGGCGATCAAGGCCGTTCGTGAGGCCACCCACCTCTTTCTGAAAGAGGCCAAAGAGTTCGTTGAGTCCGAAGTCGTCCAACGGTGCGTGAAGCAGCAATAGGAAGCCATGGCACGACCTGAATCCGTGGCCGTCGCGGGATACTTCCCGCTCCCGCAGCACCTCGTTCCTGTCGTCGCATCGATGCTCGAAGCGCGCACGGTCGAGGACGATGCTAGGCAGCCTCGCCCCACCGTGCTCGACCCGGTGGCCGGCGACGGGTACGCCGTGTTCGAACTGGCGAAGCATCTCGACCACGCGACGCAAATCATCGCCTTCGAGCTCGAGGAGCACCGTGCCAAGACGCTCAGAGAGCGGCTCGGGTACAGTGCCGAGGTATTCCACGCGGATGCCTTCTCGATGACGTGGGAGCGAAAGCACGGGCTGTCGCTTCTGTACCTGAACCCGCCCTACGACCTCGACAAGGTGCACGGGCGGCTCGAGCAGCGCTTCCTCGAGCGCTTCGCGCCGACGCTGACGGTCGGCGGCGTGCTGGTGTTCGTCGTGCCCCACGTGGCGCTCGAGGCGAGCGCGGAGTTGCTCGCGCGCGACTTCACGGACCTTGCGTGCTTCCGGTTCCCCGAACCTGACTACGCGGTGTTCAAGCAGGTGGTGCTCTTCGCTCGGTACCTTGGGCCCGACGAGCATGCCGGCGGCCCGCTGGAGCGGCAGCCGTGCGCAGCGACGGTCCAGCAGATCAAGGCCTGGGCGCGCGGCGAGCACCACGAGTTGCTCGGTCGGTCCTCGACGAAGTTCGTGGTGCCGAGCCTGGACCGCTGGGCCAGCACCATTTCCTACATCAGGAAGCAGGAGTTCGACGCGAAGCGTGCCATCGACCATTTCGAGTTGTGGCACGAGCGATCGCCTCGCGGTGAGCGCCTGCGCCCGCTGCAGAACACGCTGCTCGAGCTCCCGCAACGGTCGGGTCGACCGACCGAGTTCCCCATGGCGATGCCGCCGCGCCCGGCACACATCGCCGCCGCGCTCGCCTCGGGCGTCTTCGATGGCGCCGAGGTGACCTCGAAGACGGAGGGTGCCCCCCGGCTCCTCGTCAAGGGCGTGTTCGACCGCGAGTTCGTCGAGACATCGCAGAAGGTGAACAAGGACGGCGAGGCCGTCGCCAGCGTGCAGGAGCAGCGCCCCAAGTTGGTCGTGACCGTGCTCGACATGAGCTCGTGGGAGTACCACGAGTTGCGCTCGTCGCCCGACGTGACCGGCTCGAAGGACCCGGCGACGATGACCGTGTCGGACCTCCTCGAGCACTACGGGCCATCGCTCATCGAGCGCATGAGGCAGCAGTGCCCGGTCCTCTTCGACCCGCAGAACAAGGCACATGTCGAAGCGATTCCGCTCCGGCCCATGCCGTGCCGCTCGCTCTGGGAGGCGCAGGCCTACGCCGCGCAGGCTACCGTGATGCTGCTCGGCGGCAGTTCCTGCACGCTCAAGCAGCGGGCGCGCAGGGCCGCCTTCGTACTCGGCGAGGTTGGCTGCGGCAAGACCTCGATCGCGCTGCAGGTCGCGCACACGATTCAGGCGCGGCGCACGCTCGTGGTGTGCCCGCCCCACCTGACGACCACGTGGGTCGAAGAGGTGAAGGCGTGCCACGGCGACACCGTCGCCACGATCACGATCGACGACCTCGATGCGGTCGACGCGTTCGCATCCCACCCAGGTCCGGTGGTGGGCGTGATGTCTCGCGAGGCCGCCAAGCTCGGTCACGCGCTCGAGAGCGTCACGAAGGAGTGCCCCTCGTGCGGCTGCCTTCTTGAGGCGACCGACTTCGCGAAGACCAGGGCCAAGTGCCAAGGGCGCGAGCTCGTCGCAAAGAACGACCTCGCGATGGCCACGATGGCCGCGTCCACCGCCGTGGTCGCTCTCGCGTCGTCTCGCCTCGACGAGATGCTTCCGCGTGTCGCTCGCCGCCGCAAGGCACCACGCGCCTTCACGCGAGAGGCGCACGAGAAGGCCTACCGCATCCTAGAGGCCGCCGTGGTGCGCAAGTTCGATTCCGAACTGGGATGCGGGGACCCGATCTGGCGGCTGATCGAGCACGTGATGGCTGCCTCGCCTGAGCCCAAGCGGACGGCGGAGGCCTGGTTCGCGCGGTTCGAGGAGCGCAACAAGCAGCGGCTCAATGGCGCCTGGGGCGACGAGATGGACGCCATCAGCGTTGCTCTCGCCATCATCAACCCGAACAAGACACACAAGCGGGTGTCGCATGGGATCGATGGCGACATGCGCTACGACGACGTCCCGATGGGGTCGCTCAAGGCGCTCGTCAACGCCATTGTCGCGGCGGTCGCGCAGGCGCGTTGGGGTCGCGGCAAGGTGTGCGGGCAACCGCTCTACTACAGCGTGCCGCGGCCGAGGCGCACGCAGTTGGCCAAGGCGCTCGTGCGCCGGCACGGGTCGAACGCCTTCGACCTGCTGATCGGCGACGAGAGCCACGAGTACAACGGTGATGGGTCGGCCCAGTCGATCGCGCTGCAACGACTCGCCGCGCTCGGCCGACCCGTGCTGCTCCTCACGGGCAGCCTCATGAACGGGTATGCCGAGAGCCTGTTCTCGAACCAATGGCTCGTCGACGAGTCGTTCCGGCAAGAGTTCGACCGCGACGGTCGCGCCGAGTTCGTGAGGCGATACGGGTACCTCAAGCGCATCGTCGACCTGAAGGACGATGACAAGCGAAAGGATGCGGCACGCGAGCGCGGAGCCGTCACCGACCGCGAAGAGCGGGCCCGCATCACCGGCACCGCCCCGGGCGTGCTCGACCTGTTCCTGCTCAAGTACCTGCTCAAGATGGCAGTGCCCATCCAGAAGAAAGACCTTGCGCTGGGGCTGCCGAAGTGCCACGAAGAGCGCGTCATGATTGACCCGTCGCCAATGCAGGGCGAGCAGTACAAGAAGCTCGAGCAGACCCTGCGCAAGACGATCCGCGAAGACCGGAATGACGAGGAACTGAGCGGGAAGTTGTTCGGGCAGCTCGCCGAGCTCGTGAGCTACATGGACCGCGCCTCCGCAGACCAGGGCAACGGGGTGCGGCCGGGCGAGTACGTGATTCGGTACCCCGAGTCGGTGGGTGGCGCAGAAGTCGCGTCGGCGCCTGGCCTCGACGCCGAGGAGCTGCTCCCGAAAGAGTCGTGGATGCTCGACACCATCGAGCGCGAGCTCGAGCAAGGCCGCAACGTAATCGTGCTCGCGTGGCACCCCTCCCTGTTCGAGAGGTACCGCAGGCTGGTCGCGCGAGCGCACGGGAAGACCGCCGTCGAAGTTCTCTACTCCGACAAGGTCCCGACCAAGAAACGCAAGGATTGGATCGCGAAGATCGTCGCACGCAACGTGCGCGTCCTGATCGTGAACCCTGTGGCCGTGCAAACCGGGCTCAACAACCTCGTGCACTTCCAGACTCAACTGTGGATGGAGAACCCGAGTTGCGACCCGACGGTGTACCGACAGACCGTCGGTCGCATCGACAGGCCGCTTCAGCGGAAGGAGACGCTCATCTACTTCCCTGTGTACCGCGGCATTCAGGAGCTCGCGCACACGCTTCTGATGCAGAAGGCGGCCGTGGCACTAGCCGTCGACGGGCTCGACGCGGAAGGCGCTCTGCGTGCCTCTGGCGTTGGCGACATGCAGTTCAGTGCGATGAGCGTAGGCAAGCAACTGTTCGCGATGTTGGAGTCTGCCTGAGGCCAGAGGACATGATTATGACCGTAGAAGAGGCGCGCTTCCTTCTGGCGAAGCGAGAACGGGACGCCGAATCCCAGCGCGCGTGGCGCGATGCTGGTCGGGGCGCGGCCGTCATGCAGGCGGTGGCGCCGTGACAGAAAAAAAACTTCGAGAGGAGCTTCGGCGCGTCCAAGAGGAGCTTCGGATCGCTCGCTGCGAGCTGGAAACATCGTATGAAGAGTTCGCGCGCAGAGTGCGCGAGGAAGAGAATCTGCGCTATTCGAACTCCTTGCTGTGCGGTGACCTCTCGCGGGTCAAGGACAAGCTTGCGCTGCTCCTGGCACAAGAGCTACTCGCGTTGCTTCGTGGCGTCGCAGCGGTGGGTCATGAGCGACCACGGAACGTCGCCGTAGAAGAAGCTCGCTTGGCGCTCGCCGCCGACCTCGCCGCCGCGCTCGCGCAGGCCCTCGACCCCGGCGAGCCGGAGAACTGGCCACGTTGGCGGTTGAGCGCGACCGCCGAGCACCTTCTGCTCGCGATCAAGGCTGCGCAGCGCGCGGCCGGCGCGGGAGTCGTAGACCGCGACGAAGAAGACGAGAGGACACGCCGTGAGTGACGCGCCCGTGAGGGCCTCCGGCGCCGATCGCCTCCTCGCCCTCCGCCGCTTCACGTGCGGCGGTGGGTCATAAGCGACCACGGAACGTCGCCAAGCAACGTCGCCACCATGTGGCCGACGAGCACGCCATTGTAGATGCGCCAACCTGGCTGAAACGACGTCGCATGCGGCAGGCGCTTCATCGAGCTCGGGCGCTCCAGCACGAGCGGTAGCACGGCCACTGGCGGGCTCAGAAGCGACGAAGGTTCGTACGCCAAGGCGTACACGTCGCCCACGCACGAGACGTCTACCTTCGCGTCGAAGGACAGTAGCCGAACGGGCCCACCGACGCTCAAAGACGGGCCGCTCATTCGCGCTCTTCTGGAGCCATGGTTTGGCTGTGGTTTACCATGTCGTTTAGACCTTGCGCGAACAGGCGCAACGCGCCGAATTTGTTCGTGTTCCTCTTGGAGGAGAAGTGGTTTATGCCCGCGGTTTTGCGGGCTCAGCAGCCTGCGAGTTGGTTCGTCTCGAGGCTGCGCTTCGACCAGTGTGCGTCGATGGCTTGCACGAACTCGGCGCGCACGAGCTTGGCTCGAGCCACGAGGCGGCCCGCTTCCTCGCGCCGCACGTAGAGACCCTCAGCGGGATTCTCGGACAGGTGCGAGCGCCCGATCAGGCGCGTGAGGCCTGCAACGTCGAAGCGCCCTCGACCGAGAGAGGGGACGACCGAGACGTCGAGTCGCGCCGCGAGCTCGTTGCGGCGGTCACTGCACCAGAACTCCCCCTTCGCTCGGTCGTAAACGTCGAAGGCCAGGAACCAGTCAGGCAACTTCGTGTAGCGGACGCTGTGCACCGCGTAGCACCACTCTCCGAACAACACGTGATCGGGGTAGAGCGCGTCGACGAGCGCGTCGTGCCGCGGCGCGAGCCAGCGACCAAGCGGCTTCCATTGACCGCGCCCAGGCGCAGCAAGGTCGAGGTAGGCGCCACGGTTCTGCGCGTGCAGCGTTCCGTCCTCGCCCACCGAGAAGCCAAGGTTGGCGCCGTCGACCTTCTCCTCGACCACGACGTCACCCGCGAGCAGTTCGCTCACCTCCTCGGGC
>CAZRFC010000274.1:0-5919 GCA_964598975.1 uncultured Mycobacterium sp.
CGTTCCGCCTGGGCATGATCGGCGCCGAGAATCCCCGCTGGGCGATCTTCTGCGATGAGTTTCGCCGGAAGGACGCGGCCCAAGTCTTCGACTCCAACCCCTTCCGCTCGCCGGAAGTCTGGACGTTCAAAGACGGGCGACGCCGATTCCATCCGATCGCCGTGGTGGGCGCCGAGGCCCCGCGACTGCAAATGCCCGCCAAGTACAGCCAGCCGGCGAACATCCAAACGATGCTGCTGAACGGCGAGTCATGCGAGAAGTACACCGTGCCGGCCGTCGCCGTCGAGCGTTACAACGCGGGCGCCGCGGCCTTCCCCGGCGGATCGAACACGTTCGTTGCCAAGCCGGTGAGCGAGCGTCGCCCGGCGACTTACACCAACGACCCAACCCAGGGAGAGAACATGTCGGCCGACCCGCAAATCGTCTCGCAGATCATGGCAGCGCTGGCCGAGACGCCGGAATTCAAGTACCTGCGGCAGTGCATGGAGAAGGACATGGCCGCCGCCCAGCAACCCGCCGCACCGGCTCCGGACGCTGCCCCGGCTGGACCTCCCGCGCCTGCCGCTCCCGCTGGCCCGCCCGCCGCTCCCGCACCGGCCGACGAAGACCCCGACAAGAAGGCCATGTACTCGGAAGAGGACGACCTGGCCGACCTATCCGACCTGCTCAACGAGGACGAACCGACCATGCCCGACAAGCACAGCCTCGGCAACCACCCCAGCGTGGTGAGCGTCGAGAAGTACAACCAACTTCAATCGTCGCACAACGTCGCCATCAAGCACATCCAAAAGCAGCATGACCGGCTGCAGGCCCTGGAGCGTGAAAGCGCCGACGCCCGCCGCAAGTCCAAAATCAATCAACTCGCCTCGTCCTACCCGTTCCTGGTGGACGTGGAAGAGGAAGAGAAAGCCTGTCTCTACTCGCTCGGCTCGCAGATGAGCGAGGAGCAGTTCAACGGCCACGTGGCGACCATCGAGAAGTACGCCCAGAAGGTGGAAAACTCGCCGGTCGTCCCCCGCGGCGAACTGCCGGAGCGATACACCCAAGGCCGCAGCGCCGAAGTGGACAAGTACGAGCAGCGCTTGAGCGAAGAGGCGGTCCAGGTCTTCAACGACGCCAGCCGCGCCGGCAAGTTTTTGACCTGGGACGAATGCACGGCGCAGGCCAAGCAGCGCCTGAGTAAGTAACGAACCACGCGACCGCCGGGGAGTGCCCGGAGGAAGCAAGAGACCGCTGCCCGACGTTTGCTGGCCCGCGCGGCGGGCAGCGGTTTTCCCAAAACACCTTTTCCTGCTCGCAAGGAATTTGAACCATGCCCACCCTCAACCCGTCCTATGTGTTCGGCGAAGACTGCGCGCCGAGTCTGATCGTCAAGCAATCGACCGCCGCAGATCATACGGTGCTCAAGTGCGGGTTCAACGAACGCCCGATTGGCGTGTCGCACGAGGGAACGCGGGAAGCCCCCATTCCCGGCATTACGCCCTTGGCGGCAGCCTCGGGCGAATCGGCCCGCGTCTACGGCTTGGGCGAGACGTGCGAAGTCGAAGTCGCTTCGGGCACGGTGATTACCTCTGGCACGATGGTAATGGCGGACGCCGACAGCAAGGCCCGCCGTGCGATTCATGGCATGTGGGCGCTAGGGCGCGCCGAAAAGACGGTCACCGGCCCGGCTCGCGCGCGGGTCTTTATCGACCCCCAGGTTTTCGAGAACGACGACCAGTGGATCAGCATCGCCAACGCCAACTCGCCGCGGGCGATTCTCGACTACGAATCCGGCGCCACCTTCGAGAACGCCGACGGGGCGGTCGAGTTTGACCTGCCGGCGGCGGTAGTCGGCCTGGAATACAAATTCCGCGTCGGTCATGCGTCCAACTTGACCATCGACCCCAACGGCAGCGAAACGATCACCGGGACCGACGGCGTACCCTTGGCGGGCGGCACGGCGATCGCCGCCAACGCGGTGAATGAATTTATCCATATCAAATGCTTTGAGGCCGGCGCCTGGACGGTCGTATCGTACACCGGCACCTGGGGCTAACGACTAACGCCACCGGCGGCGCGAGTTTCCACGGCTCGCGCCGCCACGAACACGGCGGGCCAACACGCGATTTCGAGCGGGCCAGAACTCGAAACCGAACACAAAAACTCTCATAGCGGGCCGCTTTGGGAGCAACCGCAATGGCTGCTGGCACTGCTGTATATCCGGGTTCTGGGAACACTTATATCAAGAACCACCAGGCCACGGGCAATCTGGTGGTGTCGTTCTCGCGCAACCCCAAGGAATTCGCCTTCACCCGATACGCTCAATACCGCACGGTGAAGAAAGATGCGGGGTACTATCTCCGCATCACCGCGGAGAACGCCGCCCGCATCGTCGGGGCGAACCTCAAGGAATTCGTGTGGCCGGACGGCGCCGACCGACCGACCCGCAACAGCGGAACCGAGAAATTCGCGTTCCACGACTACAAGACCGCCCGCTACGACTACGATTTCACGCTCGGCTATAAGTCCCGCGAACAGGCGGATTGGAACATTCAGGACATCGAATCGTCCTTCCACATCCAGCAAGCCATGACAGGCCGCGGCGTGTCGATTGCCGACGTGCTGCAAACCACCGGCAACTGGGACGCCTCGCATATCCTCGACGTGGACGATGGAGGAACCGACGTTCCCGGCAACACGTCGGGCCAGTCGTGGGAGCTTTCCACGAGCCAGCGGCAGGACATCAAGCGGTCGCTGAACGTCGGCACCCAGCTCATCCGCAACCACACGCTAGGCAAGGTCAAGCGGAAGGATTTGCAGTTGGTGATGAGCCCCAACACCGCCATGCGGCTGGGCGAATCGCAGGAGATTATCGACTTTGTGAAGCAGGCGCCGGATTCGTGGAAGATGATCCAAGGCGACCTGTCCGGACTGAACTCCGAATTCGGGATGCCGGACATGCTCTACGGAATTCCCATCGTGGTCGACGACACCGTGCTGGTCTCCAGCGCCCGCGGCGCCGCCACGGCGACTTACGCCAACACCCTGACGGACGGCAACGTGTTCCTGCTGTCGCGCGTGGGCGGGATCGACTCGCCGGGCGGCGGGCCGTCGTTCTCCACGCTCACCGGGTTCTTCTATGAGGAACTGACGGTCGAGACGAAGGACGACCCCGACAACCGCCGCGTCAACGGGCACGTGGTCGACGACTTCCAATTTGTCCTCACCGCGCCGGCCAGCGGCGTATTTTTCCGCGGGACGGTCGAGTAACGCATGGCCCGCCTGTCCGTATCCGACCTGCTGGCGCGTGTGGACGCGCAGATTATCGCGGACCTCGTAACCGACGATGATCCGCAGACCTTGCAGCGCGAGCGGCCCACGGTGGCGGAACTGGAAGACAACGACGCCCTAGCGGCTTTGCTGCTCGACGCCGACGGGGCCATCGAAGTCGCCATGAAGGTCGGCAAGCGGTACAGCGCCGACCAACTGGACGACCTGAGCGGCGCTAGCCTGTCGCACTACAAACGCATCGCGGCGACGATTGTGGCGGCGCTGGCGTTTGAGCGGCGAGCCGAGAAGGTCAACCAGGAGATCGCGGAGAAATACCGCGAGAAGGCGGATAAGTACATCCTCGACCTGCAAGCCGGGAAGAACATTTTCGGATTGGACGACGAATCGGACGGCGAGGCGGGCTTGATTGACACCGACGGACCGACGGCGATCGAACTGGAGAGCCGGAACCTGCTCGATGAGCGGATGCACCGCTACTTTCCGGACGGCGGCTCGAGACTGCCGAGCGATCGAAGGTAGAGACATTTGACATAAACGGGCCAAGGGGAACGGCGTATGGCTACTGCCAATTTCGGGCACTTTATGACTGGCCCGGTCGTGGTCACGTGGAACGCGCTTCCTCTTGGCCTCTCGGAAGACGGCGTTCCGGTCGTGATCGAGCCGTTCTACGACAACATCCCTAGCGATGACTTCGGCGGGCGCGCCGGCCCGCCTTCGGACGCGCAATTGCTTGGCGCTATCGCTCGCATCGACGTGCCGCTGTCGAAGTACGACAAAGCGGAAGTCGATAAACTCAGCGCCTTCAAGTCGGGCGGGTCAGTCGGCGTGCTGCCGGCCATTGGCTCCTTTGTGCGGCAAGACGGACTGTATGCCGCGCTGCTCCTGAATGGCGTCTATGAGGACTTGACGTTCGCCACGGCGTTCCTGCGGCGGGCGATGGAGTTTAACAGCGGCACCAAATGGCGGCGGTACGTGATCGGCTTTGAGTGCTGGATGTCGGCCACCGACCTTTCGCAACTGCCGTCGCTCCAGACCCGCACGCTGTTTGGGCAGACGACCACGACCACCACCACGACCACCACGACCTAATGTTTTCGCGGCTTGCATCTCTCCTGCGGCGCTTTTCCCGCTCGGATTCGTCCGGGCGGGAAATCTTTTTCTACGAAGACGGCAGCGGTCAAACGCGCGCCATCGACCCATTGTTGGCGTGGCGGCGCCTCTGGTCGGACCCCGAATGCGACCTCGCCGCCGAGGCGAAAGTCGCCCGCGACCCGCAAATCGAGCGCGCCGGCAAGCCGCCCATCGCCATCTACGCCGCCGCGGAAGTGCTGGCCGCCGAGGAGAAGGTTATCAACCTGACGCGCCGCGTGTTCGGCGTGAAGCCGTTCGAGGAAGGCGGCTTGACCCTGCGCGAGACGGACGCCCTCTTGGGCCGCTTCCTGCGCTACGCCGACGAGATAAAAAAAAAGCGCAACCCCTCGCCGACGCCTACGCCAGCTTTGGCCCCCCTGGACTCGCCTTCTTCGGACTTGACCCCGCAGGAGCCGGACGACACTCCTCCCGCGCCGAACACGAAGCCCGATTCGGATTGTGGATGCACCGCGACCGCATCGAGCGTCGCCGCGCCTATCAGTTAGTGCTCGCCGTCAAGGCCGGCGTCGGCCAAGTGCTCGGCCAACCCCTCGACTCGTCCTGGTATCTCGCGCTCTGTGACTCCCCCGAGGAAGCGCAGGCGCTCTATACGCTCCATGCTGCGCAAGCCACGATGGGCGGCCGGATGAATGGCTATGGAGGAAACAACTAATGGCCATTTCCAAGGAACTAGCGGCGCTCATTGAAGGCATGGCGCCATCCGGCTTGTCGGCAGGCGACGTGGCGCCGCTGTCGGGATTCTCGTTGCCCGAGGAAGACGGCGGAATTGATGCCGTAGCGTCGCTGGCTGGCGGCGCAGGACCGGCCGGCGCGATGGGTCCGCCAGGATTGCCGGGCGCTGCCGGCGCGCCGGGGTTGCCCGGTGTGCAAGGAATTCCCGGCGTCGCTGGACCCTCTGGACTGCCGGGAATGGACGGCGCGGCGGGCGCAGCCGAACCGCCGGGAGCGACCGGGACAGCCGGACCGCCCGGTGCATCGAGCGAAAGCATTCTACGAACGCTGCTCGTGGCGGCGTTTGGACCCAAGCTGGCGAGCGACGACGGCGCCACGCGGCAGGACGCGGCGCAGGACGGCGCAAAGCCGGTCGACAAGCCCAAGAGGAGCGGCTTCGAGAAGGGCTTGGAAAGCGTCAAATTCGCGCTGGACGTGGCGGGGGTGTTTGACCCGACCGGCGCGGCGGACCTCGCTTCTGGCGCAATCTCCTTGGGTCAGGGCGTGCATAAACTCGCCACCGGCCAAGAGGGCGCGGCGGGGCATTTCGTCGATGCGGCGATCAGCGGCGTTTCGGCGATCCCCGGCGGCGACGTGGCCAAGGCGGGAAAACTGCGGCACTTGGCGCCGTATGCCCCGATGGCCAAGGCCTGGAAGCGCGAGCGGACCGAAGAGAAGTTGGGCGGCATCGGCCAGGTGGCGTCGATGTTCGGCGGATATGGAGCAACGCCGGCAGTGGCGGCGGCGGGCGGGGCGAATTTTATTACGGATCGGCAAACGTCG
>CAZRFC010000275.1:0-5900 GCA_964598975.1 uncultured Mycobacterium sp.
GGCATAGCGGCCCCAATTCGGGAGCCGCCGGTCGCGCAGGTCGCGGAAGTCGTCGGACATGGGCGCGTTATTAGTAAACCCTATAAGCGCGACGGTCCTCCGCGTCCCACATCGGTTTGGGCACCGGCACCGGCCAACCCCATGAGCCAATCTCGCGCCGGTAACACGCTTCTACGCAATCATTAATACGTACAAACGCGCGCGTCTTTGTTGTGCGCGAAACCCGCAAGCGTGAACGCCCATATGCGCCATCTACAGCGATGATGTCCCCGACATCCAACAGATCGCCCGCGCCCAACTGGCGGACGCTTTTCTTTCTACTTTGCGCGTCATCACTCATTCATCGCTCTCCATCAGCCCCACCGCGCCGGCGGTCTCCAACACCGGCGGCGGCGGATCCTCGTGCATCGGCTGGCAGGCATAGGCGGCGTTGAGCTCCAGCAGCGCCCGGCGCGTTTCTATGGAGCATGTCCGCCAGTAGCCCACCGCCGCCGCGGCGCGGGCGCTCGATATCGCCTTGTGCGCGGCGTCCAGGTGCAGGCCGTGAATGTCAGGGTTCGTCGGGGCGTCCATTTCTCTGCTCGGCCTCCTTCGCTCGCCTCCAGTCGTCGCGGCATGCGGCATCGCACCAGCGTTGATTGGGAGCCATCCGCGCGTCGCACCAGAGGCAATAGCCGGTAGCCTCGGCCTCGGCCGCGTGGACAGTCCTGCTGCGGGCGGCGTCCAGAGCCTCCATTGCTTCCTGTGCGCGGTCGGCGTCGTCCATCACACCCCCGGTATCGGCGGCTGGTGCAACTGGTTGCGCCTGTGCGGCAGCGGCTCGCGCCCGTACCGGCGGCCGTTCAGCGTGATCGCGTGCGGCTCGCCGAAATGTGCCCGCAAGTCATCGACGAACGCGGCGAATTCCGGGTACTGGGCGCGCATGTCGGCCCGGCGAGCCTCAGCCTTCGCGCGCTCGCGCTCGGCGATAGCGGCTACGCGGGCAAGGTGATCGGTCATGTTCCGAACAGAGGCATCGTGTCCTTCGTCGCCGCCGCCAAGTTGCGAGCCGCCTGCTCGTAGTAGGCCCTCTTGAGTTCGACGCCAACGAACCGACGCCCCATTTCGATGGCGACGTAGCCCTCACTCCCGATTCCTGCGAACGGGGACAGCACAACATCGCCTGGATTTGTCCACAATTCGATGCCGCGCCGGATCACCTCAAGCTGCAGCGGGCAGATGTGGCGCTCGTCGTCGTGCTCGCGCGCCGACCGGAACTGCAGGGTATCGTTGGGGTCGATGTCCATCCAGACCGGCGACGCAACCCGCTGCCACTTGTCCACCGGGTACTCGTCGCTAGAGTGCTTGACCCGTTCCGGGGCCTCGCCCGGCGCGCGCATCGTTACGAGATAGTCGGGGATTCCTTGCCTGCACATGCTCGCGTTCTCGCGCACGCTCTTGTGAAGTAGCCCGAGCGCCTTCGTGCGCTGCATTGCCGTAACTGGATCTTTCCAGATCACCACCTCGGAGTGGTGAATGAAGCCGCGCCGCTCGAATGCGCGGATCAGGTCTCCCCGGAAATCCTTAATCCCGATCACACCGTCGCGCACCTTGCTCGTCGGCAGCAACATGCAGTGGAACGAAACGAGCCGCCCCGGCTTGATAACGCGCATCAACTGCTCGATGACGAAATCGAAGTGTGCGAAGAATTCCTCGTCGTTGCGGCAGTTGCCCAAATCCCTCGGGCTGTTGCTGTACGTGTAAAGCGACGAGAACGGTGGCGAGAAGATCGAATAATCGACGCTCGCCGCAGGAAGGTCGCGCATCACCTCGATGCAGTCGCCGTTGTAGATAACGTAGTGCTCTCCGCTGGACTGCTCGATCACGCTCATGCTGCACCCCTCAGAAAGTTTGGAATAATCGCGGTTTTATGCGCGTCGTAGGAGTTGTGCTCGCGCTCGAAACCGATAACGTTCTCGCGCACGAATGCGGCAGTCTCGCGCGCAAGGTCAGCGCCCATCGCCTCCGCGTCGCGCTCCTTGCGCCGAAGGTTGGCGATCACCGATCCTTCCTCCTCGCTAGCGAACACATGGACTTGAACTGGGCGCGATTGGCCGAATCGCCAGCAGCGCCGCACCGCTTGAAAGTACGCCTCGAAAGAATCCGTAACGCCGACGAAGGCCATTTGCGAGCAGTGCTGCCAGTTGAGGCCGAACCCGGCAATCGATGGCTTCGTGACGAGCACGCGAATCTTCCCGGCCGCGAAGTCGCGCAGTGCGGCCTCCTTATCGTCAAGATCGTCCGAACCGCGAATCTCAACCGCGCCAGCGATGGCCGCCCTGAGCGCATCGCCCTCCGCGTTCAGGTCGCACCAAACAACCCACGCGCCCGGCGTCCCGTTGACGATGGCGGCGCACTCAGCAACCCGCTCGGAAAGGCTCTGCTTTCGCGCGGTGCGGCGCTCCGACAGTGTTTGCGCCTCGACCGCGAACAGGTGCCCCTCGGTAGCTCCGCCAGAGGCAACTGTGTGCTGGTGAACCTGCAGCGGCGGGAGTCGATACGCCGTATCGTCGTGGCCGAGATCGGCGGGTGATTGCACCAGCGCACCCCACGAAGCAACCCATCGCCAGAAGGCTTGGCGAGCATGGCCTTTGAGTCGCCATGTTTGCGTATCGCCGCCGTCGTGGACGAAGAACTCGGAGAGCATTTCCGACCGACTCCTCACCCCGAGGAATTCGGCGTGCGTGCCGAGTTCCGTCCAATCGTTGGGTGCTGGCGTCGCCGTCGCGCATAGCTTGTAGCTGGTGCGCGCAAACGCCGCAGTCAGTAGCGAGAACGTCCGCGCGTCGTGATGCTTGATGATCGAGGACTCATCCAGCACGATCCCCGCGAACCTTTCTGGATCGAATCTGTGTAGGCGCTCGTAGTTGGCGATATTCACGCCCGGGATAACAGCCGAGCCGTCGCGCGCATGATTCACCGAGACACCGATGGAAGCGCCCTCGGCGACGGTCTGCTCTGCCACAGCCAGCGGCGCGAGGATCAGCACATCGCCGCCGGTATGTTCGGCAACGCGCTGCGCCCATGCGAGCTGCATCCGCGTCTTACCTAGCCCGGTCGCCGCGAAGATCGCTGCACGGCCGCGGCGCATCGCCCACGCCGCCAGCTCGGCCTGGTGCGGGAACATCTTGAAGCGAGAAAGGTCGCCAGCGTCGAAGCCGCTATGACTATTAACGGCTGTCTTTGCTTTCAGGTAATCGCCGTAATTCATCTCCGCGCCTTCAGTTTGGTAAGCAGATCGCGCACTTCCTGCGGCATCGCCCCGCGCTCGGCCTGTTCCGGCATCGTCGCCGCCACATGGCTCGCGTGCTGCGGGGCCGCTATGTCCTGCGGCAATTCGTCCTCCCACCTCGCGCCATTCAGCCAGGTGGCCGCGTGCGGCACATACTGAATCTCGCCGCGCGCCAGCCACACCCGCCGCCACTTCACCAGCGCCACCAGGGCCGCGACTCGCTCATCCGGGCCAATCCGCGCCCACGCTTTTTCGGCGTCCCGCCTCGCCACCCGCTTGGGGTACATGAGCCAGAAATCATCGAACGTCGCGGGGTCGCTCGCGTTTTCGATGGCGCGCAATGGAGTAATGCTCATGCGGTAATCCTCCAATCGGTTTCGTCCTTATTGCTTTTGCCGAAGTTGCAGTCCTCGCACAGCACTTGAAGGTTGCTAATGTCTAGTTCTAGCTCCGGGTATTTCGAGCGCGGCTTGATGTGGTCAACGTGCAGAATCGCGCCATCGTTCTTTGTCCTTCCGCAGCAATTGCACTTTGCTCCGCATCGCAGCAGTGCTTGGTACCTAACCTCTCGCCATTCGCGTGTTTCGTAGAACGACTTGCGCGCCCGTTTGGCCTTGCGAATGACTGTTTCTTTGCTGTGCTTTTGAACCGATCCGCGTTTGAATCCGCCAAGCTCCTCGTAGGAAACTGGATTGCCAGTAATCCAAGCCTTAAGCATTCTTCCGCCTTTAGCGCCACCTATTCCGATAACGTTGTCAGGCATCAGACCGAGCAGCTTGCAAGCGTCCTTGTTGCTGACTGCTTCTGCGTTTTCAATTCCCCGGCGACGAAGTTCAAGCACAACACGCTGCCGAACTTCTTGCTTTGTCATGTGGCCACTTTCTGTAGACGCCTTTCAGATTGGCAATAAGATCCCAAGCCCTCAACGGAGGGTTTCCTGTAGACGGTGCCGTATGCCGCTTCTCTCGCGGATTGTTGCCGCCCGCCGTCGCGGGTTGGGCAGGGGTGCCTTACTTCCCCGGCTAGGCCTTCTTGCTTAACCGCTGGCCCTTTGCGGTGTGTTCCTATTCCTCCGTTACCTCCACCGCTACGAGCCCGCGCCGGTGATCGTCCACGGTGGCTGCCATCAGACCTCCCGAATCTCGATCCCATGAACGAACAGGACGAGCTTGCGTTTGATGATGTAGTCAGGCGTCCGAAAGCCCTTCGTGTCCTCGACAACCTGCCGCCAATCCCCATCGCGGAACTCGTCATAAACGAAGTCGGCGAAGTAGCTGCACGACCGCTCGGCGACGGTTCCGTTGGGGCGTTTCTGGCGCGGGATCAACAGGAACTCGACCTGCTCGCGGAGGTTGCGGATCATCCCGGCCTCGGCCATTAGCTTTAGCAGGGACGCGCGCTTGGCCTCACGCTTGGATGCGTAGCCGTTCGTGCGCTTGTTGCGGTATTTGGTGCCACTACTCGCTGCGATCACCCCGACGTCGGGTTGGCGACGGGCCGCCGCGCCATCATGGGAGCTGGTAGCTCCGGGGGCGTCGGTCAGTTGTGCATCCGCTTTCGTGGCGTTGAGAATAGGTGCCGGGGAACTACGGGACCGAGCCCCCGGCGTTTGCTGGCAGGCCCCAGCAAATGGACCGTCCCGTTCGGATGGCGCCGGGGCCGCGACAGGCGGGAGGGGATCGCCTGCGGGGGATGCGGCCCCGGCTGTAGACTGTTTAGCCGCCGACCGCGCGGCTTCCTCGCGCTTCCAGCGCTGGATGTTCGCGAGCTTGGCGTCTAGCCATTCGTCCGTGTAGCGCGTCACTGCACGCTCTCCGGCGCGGCCCGCGCATCCTGCTGGGCCATCAGCGCCCGCAGGGTCCGCTGGTTAGCCATCAGCTCGTGCATCGACGTCACGAGCTGCTGCTGCTCCTGCCTATCCCGCTCGCGCTCGATGCGGCCCTTCATGCGAACTACGGCGGGCGGGAGGCCGTGGAGATGTGCGGGGATGCTCATGAATAGAAAAGCCCCGGCGCGAGGTAAACAACGCCGGGGCAAGCCACGCGCGGCCGAGGGGGTCGGCCATACGTCTGCTGCGCCAGGAGCGCCGCGCAGACGTTGCGCGTGGTGGAGGAGTTCATTCCGTCGCCACCTTCGCGTCGGCATCAAGGGCGCGGCGGATGGCCTCCACTGTCTTGATGCGCGGGTTGGGCGTGTGGCCGTACACGATCTTTTCCAGCGTCGGGATGGGCACGCCAGCAATGGCGGAGATCCTCGGCCATGCTGGACGCCGGAGCGCCTTTAGCTCGGCAATTACGGATTCGTGAAGGCTAGACATGCCCCTATTATCCGATCCCGGAGACATTTGTCAACCGGGATCGGAGACTTTTTTATTGCGCGCCGCCGAGGCTGAGTTCTACGCCAAGATGCGCGGCTTGTTGGACAGCACATCTAAATAGCTACAGGTTATAGCCGATGCGTCGGTTATAAGAAAATACCATAGCCATAAGTCTCCGAATTCGGTTGACAAAAGTCTCCGCTCGCGGATAATTCGCCCCATACCGGCAGCGCGCCGGGACAACGAAGGGGGCAGAGATGGACATGACCGAAGCCGACCGCGCCAAGCTCGCCGAGCTCCAGCGCGGGATCG
>CAZRFC010000276.1:0-5900 GCA_964598975.1 uncultured Mycobacterium sp.
CTTCCAACACCACGACGCGGGGCTTCGACATGAGCCATGACTGTCACCTATGACGTGACTCATCACCGCCCCGTTGCTGGGTAACCCATCACTCGACTCATCTGTCACCTATGTCGTGACTTCACACACCTCCGCCACCGCAATGTGAAGTTGCGGTCCGGGTTGAGGCCGTCCGGTTGGTTAGGTGCAGGTGGTGGAGTGGGCCCTCACCGCGTCGGGCCGGTGCCATACTCAGGTTCGTCGAGGGGTCGGTGATCGCGAGGGGCGGTGCGGTGATGAGGACGCGTTCTGTCGTCGTCGCCGCCGCCGCCGCGGTTGCCGCCAATGCGGTCTGGCAGTTCGGCGGTTGGGCCGATGCGGCCACGGTGCGGTTGGTCAACAACGTCCTGCTGGTTGCCGCCGCGGCGGCGCCCACAATAATGGGTGCCCTCGCCGCCCGCGCCACGCATGGCCGGGCGCGGGTCGGATGGACTGCGCTCGCGGTCGGACTGGGCTGCTGGACCCTGGCTCAGGGGGTCCTCGCCTACCTCGCCATCGTGGTCGGCGGCGTGCCGTATCCGTCGCTCCTCGACGTGTTGTTTCTGATGGGACCGATCGGCGTCGGGGTGGCGTTGCTTTTTTTGTGGAATCGTCAGGGCGGGAGATCGCAGGGCCGCATCCTGCTCGACGGTCTGGTCGTGGCATGTTCGCTGTTCTTGATGTCGTGGCTGACGGTGATGTATCGGTTCTACGAGTCCAGCAACATCTCGGGCGTGGAACTGGCCGTGCAGATGGCCTATCCCACCCTGGACGTGGTCGTGCTCACCATCGCCGCGACGGTCCTGGTAAGCGCCCCGGCCGCGCGGCGCCGCCCGCTGACGCTGTTGACCCTGGGTCTGGCGATCATGTGGGTCACCAACATCGCCTACGCCTACCTCTTGGCGCAGGACACCTACGTCGCGGGCAGCGCGATCGACCTCGGCTGGGCCATCGGCATGATGTTTTTCACCGTGGCCGCGGCCGCCGGACGGGGCCGCGCGGTCGAGGACCGAGCGTCGGACGAGGTGCCGGGGTGGGCATCGGTGTGGCTGCCCTATCTGCCGCTCATGCTGGCCGCAGCGGTTCTGGGCGCATCCCCGGTCCATCTCGTCACGGCCCCGCCCGTCGTCGCCGCGGGGCTGCTGCTGGTGGTGGCCGTGCTAGCGCGGCAGTTCCTGGTGGTCGACCAGAATCGGCGCCTGCTGGCCGCGGTCGCCACTGAGGCGCTGCACGACCCGCTGACCGGTCTGGCCAACCGGAAGCTGTTCGACCGACAGCTCGCCACGGCGTTCGCAGACAGGCGTTCGAGGCTGGCGATCATGGCAATCGACCTCGACGACTTCAAGCTCATCAACGACACGCTCGGCCATGCGGTCGGGGATGCACTGCTCGTCGGCGCCGGCCAGCGCATCGCGGCCAACGTCCGATCCGATGACACGGTGGCCCGGCTGGGTGGGGACGAATTCGCGGTGCTGATGGTGGATGCCGGCACGGGGTTCGAGTCAACGGCGGAGCGCGTCGTGGACGCCTTCGACAGCCCGATCGTGGTCGACGGGCACCACCTGTTGGTGCGGCCCAGTCTGGGCCTGGCCATCGTCGACGCGGGAGACGCCGGGGTTACGGGCGATGAATTGCTCAAGCAGGCCGACATCGCGATGTATGCGGCGAAGCGATCACGCGACACCCGCATCCGGATCTTCGACAAGGAACTCGCCGGGACCGCTGGGGTCCGGCACCGGCCGAGCCCGGATCGGCGCGGCGACGTCTGAGGCGGACGTGTTTGCATCGCAGACCCGCGATGTCACGGCTGTCCCGGCCGTCGAAGTCCTAGCAAAGCCTGGCCTGACCCTTGATGCGGTGGAGGTCGGCGCAAGTAGCTTCCCGAAGGCATCCCAACGGGCAACACAGCCGGCCGAATCCGTCGCAACCGATGCCGGGCAGCAGCAGCAACCCGCAGTTGGCGAGTCCTCGCCCAAGTCATCGACACCGCGGCCGGACACCGTGGTCCCGACACCAAGGATGACCGGGGCGCGAAGTCTGGGACCCTTAGTCGCCGGTGAAGTTAGGCGGTCGCTTCTCGAACATCGCGGTGACGGCCTCTTTGAGATCCCGCGAGGGCAGGAACGCCGAGTTCCACGCCGCCACGTACCGCAGGCTGGCCGCGACGGCGTCGGTGCGCTGCTCGTCCAGCACGTCCTTGATACCGCGCACGGTCAAAGGTGAATTCGCGGCGATCTCCGCGGCCGTGGCATGCGCGGCCGCCAGTGCCGCCTCGGCGTCCGGCAGCACCTCGTTGACCAAGCCGATCTTCTCTGCGCGGGCGGCGTCGATGTCCTTGCCGGTCAGAGCCAACTCGCGCAGCACCCCGTCGGAGAGGATGTAGGGCAACCGGGCCAGGCTGCCGACGTCGGCGACGATGGCCAACTTCACCTCGCGCACCGAGAACTTCGCGTCTGCGCTGGCGTAGCGGATGTCCACCGCGCTGATGAGGTCGACGCCGCCGCCGATACACCAGCCTTGGATCGCGGCGATGGTCGGGGTCCGGCAGTCGGCCACCGCCGTGATGGAACCCTGCATGTCCTTCACCATGGCGTGGAAGTTCGCGCGCGGGCGGGCGGAGGCTTCCTTACTGCCGTCGACCGATGGCAGGCCGCCGCCCATCTCCAGCAGATCCAAGCCGTAGCAGAAGTGATTTCCCGATCCGTTGAGCACGATGGCCCGGACCTCGGGATCGGCGTCTAGTTCTTTGAAGACCACCGGCAGTTCTTTCCAGAACGCGCGGCCCATGGCGTTGCCCTTGCCCGGGCCCAGCAGGGTCACCTGGGCGACGTTGTCCTTGACTTCGACGGCGAGGGATTCGTAGCTCATGGCCACCAAGTTACGTCGGGAGTATCAGATGTACATCGCGGGGTCGATGTAGCAGGTCGGGTCCACCAACGGCTCACGCTGACCGTCGGTGCGCGGTCGGATCACCGCGGGAATGCCGGTGGCGATCGACTCCGGCGGAATATCATGGGTGACAACGGCGTTCGCGCCGACGGCGCTGCCTTCCCCGATGATCACCGGGCCCAACACCTTGGCGCCGGCGCCAACGGTGACACGGTTGCCGACGGTGGGGTGGCGCTTGCCGTGTTCCAGTGAACGGCCGCCGAGGGTAACCCCGTGATAGAGCATGACGTCGTCGCCGATCTCGGTGGTCTCGCCGATCACCACACCCATCCCGTGGTCGATGAAGAACCGCCGCCCGATCGTCGCGCCGGGGTGGATCTCGATGCCGGTCAGGAACCGGGTCAACTGGCTGAGGATCCGGGCCGCCCCGCGCAGGGCCGGCACCGCCCACATCCGGTGGGCCAGTCGATAGGACCAGATCGCGTGCAGGCCGGAGTAGACGAGTGCGTTCTCGAGGTCCCCTCGGGCGGCGGGGTCATGGGAACGGGCGTTGCGCAGATCCTCGCGCAGGAAGGCCAGCAGTGTCACGTCGTCGTCAATCGCGGATGTCGTCGAAGAGAACCGTGGAGATGTAGCGCTCGCCGTAGTCGCAGACGACGGCGACGATCAGCTTGCCGGCGTTCTCCGGGCGCTTGGCCAATTCCAGTGCGGCCCAGACGATCGCCCCGGTGGAGATGCCGCTGAGGATGCCCTCCTCGGTACCCAGATCGCGTGCGACGCGGACGGCGTCGTCGAGTTCGACGTCGATGATCTCGTCGTAGCTGTTGCGGTCGAGCACCTCGGGCACGAAGTTGGCGCCGATGCCCTGGATCTTGTGCGGGCCGGCCTTGCCCTCGGTCAGCAGTGGGGAATCCTTGGGTTCGACCCCGACGATTTGAACCGACGGCTTGCGGGACTTCAGCACCCGGCTGACCCCGGTGATGGTTCCCCCGGTGCCGATGCCGGCGACGAAGATGTCGACCTCACCGTTGGTGTCGGCCCAGACCTCCTCGGCGGTGGTCTTCTCGTGGATCGCCGGGTTGGCCGGGTTGCCGAACTGGTTGGCCGCAATCGCGTTCGGTGTCTCGGAGATGATCTGCTTGGCCCGGGCCACCGCCCCGGCCATGCCCTCCGAACCCGGGGTGAGCACGATCTCGGCACCGTAGGCGCGCAACATGACGCGGCGCTCGGTGGACATGGTCTCGGGCATCGTGAGGATCACGTGATAGCCGCGGGCCGCGCCCACCATCGCCAGCGCGATACCGGTGTTGCCGCTGGTGGCCTCGACGATGGTGCCGCCTGGCTTCAGTTCGCCGGAGGCTTCGGCGGCGTCGATGATCGCCGCGCCAATGCGGTCCTTGACGCTGTTGGCCGGGTTGTAGAACTCGAGTTTGGCCACCACGGTGGCATCGAGTCCCGCCGTCAGCCGGTTGAGCCGGACCAGCGGGGTGCGGCCGACCAGCTCGCTGACGTTCGCATAGATCCGGCCCACGGCTCAATCCCTCCTGACGGTGTTGCTGGCTTCCACGCTAACTGTTGCGTCCGCCTTGCCGGTCAGCGGCGTATCCAGGCAGCGGCGAAGGTCAGGAATGCGTCGTTCTCCTCGCGGGCCCCGATGCTGACCCGGGCTCCTTCGTTGCCGTACGGGCGCACCAGCACTCGGGCCTCGGCGGCTTGGGCGGCGAAGTCCGCTGTTCTTTCGGCGAGTGGCAGCCACACGAAATTCGCCTGGGAGGCCGGCACGGTGTAGCCCAACGCGGTCAACTCGGCGCTGACCCGGCACCGTTCCTCGACGACGGCGTCGGTGCGTTCCAGCAGTTCGTCGGCGGCCTGCAGCGAGGCGATGGCCGCTGCCTGGGAGATTGTGCTGGAGGTGAACGGTACGTACACCTTGCCCAGCGCGGTGATCACCTCCGGATCGCCGACCGCGTAGCCCACTCGCAGGCCGGCCAGCCCGTAGGCCTTCGAAAAAGTTCGCAGCACAACGACGTTCGGATGCTCGCGGGCCAGGCCGAGGCTGTCGGGCAGCAGGCCGTCGCGGATGTACTCGACGTAGGCCTCGTCGATCACCACCAGGATGTCGCTCGGAACGGCGGCCACGAATCGGGCCAACTCATCGGGGTCGACGACGGTCGAGGTGGGGTTGTTCGGGTTGCACACGAAGATCAGCCGGGTGCGGTCGGTGACCGCGGCCAGCATCGCGTCCAGGTCGAAGGTCTCGTCGCGCAGCGGCACCTGCACCGGGGTGGCGCCGGCCACCCGAACCTGCAGCGGGTACACCTCGAAGCTGCGCCAGCCGAACACCACCTCGTCGCCGACACTGCAGGTGATCTGGATGAGTTGCTGGCACAGGCTCACCGATCCGCAGCCGACCGCGATGTGTTGTGGGGTGACGTTCCAGTTCTTGCTGGGACCACTGTTGTTCAAGAATCGGGCCAGGTGCTCCTTGAGTTCGACGTGGCCGTTGTCGGGGTAGCGGTTGATGGTCTCGGTGGCCGCATCGATGGCGGCCCGGACGCTGGGCAGCGGGCCGTGCACGGTCTCGTTGCTGGCCAGCTTGATCGCGCCGGGAACGGTCTTGCCAGGGGTGTAGGCCGGCAGGTCGGCAAGCAGCGGGCGCAGGCGGGCGGTCACGGGCCAAGTCTAGGTGGGCGCCGGACACCCCTGAACTGGGCCGGACCGCTACTTTGCCTTCCCTCGCCGGGGCTGTGTACGCTCATCGACCGGCGGGTCCGGTGCTGCGGTTTGGCTCCGGTACGCTCATGTGGTTCAGGAGGCGTGCCAGAGCGGCCGAATGGGACTCACTGCTAATGAGTTGTCCCCCTTACCGGGGACCGGAGGTTCAAATCCTCTCGCCTCCGCGCACGAGGCCGGCTCGCCGGCGACACAACTGAATAAGCAGTACCCAACGCGCCCGTAGCTCAACGGATAGAGCATCTGACTACGGATCAGAA
>CAZRFC010000277.1:0-2267 GCA_964598975.1 uncultured Mycobacterium sp.
CTTAAATTGGCGTCAGACCCTGGTGGTGAGACTTCAGACTCGGTGGTGAGACGAGTGGTAAGTGCGGATGACCGCCGCTTGGAGTTGCTGCGGGCCATCGTCGCGGACTTCGTCGCCACCAAGGAGCCGATCGGCTCCAAGGCCCTGGTCGAGCGTCACAACCTCGGGGTGTCCAGTGCCACCGTCCGCAATGACATGGCGGTGCTGGAGGCCGAGGGTTACATCGCCCAGCCGCACACCAGTTCTGGAAGGGTGCCAACCGAAAAGGGCTACCGCGAGTTCGTCAACCGCATTCACGACGTCAAGCCGCTCTCGCCGCCGGAACGCCGCGCGATCCTGTCCTTCCTGGAGTCCGGTGTCGACCTCGACGACGTGCTGCGCCGGGCGGTGCGCCTGCTGGCCCAGTTGACCCGACAGGTGGCTGTGGTCCAGTACCCGACCCTGTCGGCCTCGACGGTCCGCCACCTTGAGGTCGTCGCGTTGACTCCGGCCCGGCTTCTGATGGTGGTGATCACCGACTCCGGCCGGGTGGATCAACGCATCGTCGAACTGGGGGACACCATCGACGAGCACCAGGTCGGACAGCTCCGTGACCTGCTCAGTAAGGCGCTGGAGGGCAAGAAGCTCGCCACGGCCTCGGTCGCAGTGGCTGATCTCGCGGAGCGGTTGGGTGGCCCGGCGGGCCTGGGCAACGCCGTTGGACGCTCGGCCACCGTGCTGCTGGAGTCGCTGGTCGAACACCCCGAAGAGCGGCTGCTGATGGGCGGCACCGCGAATCTGACCCGCAACACCGCCGACTTCGGTGGGTCGCTGCGATCAGTTCTCGAGGCGCTCGAGGAGCAGGTTGTGGTGCTTCGGCTGCTGGCCGCCCAGCAGGACGCCGGTAAGGTCACGGTGCGCATCGGCCACGAGACCGAAGCCGAGCAGATGGCCGGAACCTCGGTGATCAGCACCACCTACGGCAGCTGGGACGTCGTCTATGGCGGCATGGGTGTGCTCGGGCCCACCCGAATGGATTATCCGGGAACGATCGCCAACGTCGCCGCGGTTGCGACGTACATCGGCGAAGTTCTCGGCAACCGCTGAAAGGTCAGACGTGGCACGCGACTATTACGGACTGCTCGGAGTGAGCAGGAACGCCAGCGATACCGAGATCAAGCGCGCCTACCGCAAGTTGGCGCGTGAACTGCATCCCGACATCAACCCCGATGAGGGGGAGCGGTTCAAGGAGATCAGCGCCGCCTACGAGGTGCTGTCGGATCCGGAGAAACGCCGCATCGTCGACCTCGGCGGTGACCCGCTGTCCTCGGCCGGCGGTGCGGGCGGGTTCGCCGGCTTCGGCGGTCTGGGGGACGTCTTCGAGGCGTTCTTCGGTGGCGGCGGATCGCGCGGGCCGATCGGCCGGGTACGCCCGGGCTCGGACTCCCTGTTGCGGATGCGGATGACCCTGGCCGAGTGTGCCACCGGCGTCACCAAGCAGGTCACCGTCGACACCGCCGTGCTGTGTGATCTGTGCCAGGGCAAGGGCACCAACGGCAACTCCACTCCGGTCGCCTGCGATATCTGCGGCGGCCGCGGAGAGGTGCAGAGCGTGCAGCGCTCGCTTCTGGGTCAGGTGATGACCTCTCGCGCCTGCCCCACCTGCGCCGGCATCGGCGAGGTCATTCCCGACCCCTGCCACCGCTGCGGTGGCGACGGGCGGGTGCGCTCGCGCCGGGAGATCAGCGTCAAAATCCCCGCCGGGGTCGCCGACGGGATGCGGGTCCGTCTGGCCGCCCAGGGGGAGGTCGGCCCCGGCGGCGGTCCGGCCGGCGATCTCTACGTCGAAGTCCACGAGCAGCCCCACGAGGTCTTCATCCGCGACGGCGAAGACCTGCACTGCACGATCGCTGTCCCGATGGCCGATGCCGCTCTCGGCACCACCGTCATGGTCGAGGGAATCCTGGACGGACCCACCGAGATCACCATCGCCCCCGGCACCCAACCCGGAGCGGTGGCCACGCTCCGCGGCCACGGCATGCCGCGACTGCGTTCCGAGGCGCGCGGGGACCTGCATGCCCATATCGAAGTCGCGGTGCCGACCAAGCTCGACGCCCGAACCCGCGAACTGCTCACCGAGGTCAAGAACCGCGGCAATGAGCAGGCCGCCGTCAAGAGCACCCGCGCAGCCACAGCGCAGGCAGGCGGCGGCGGGCTGTTCAGCCGGCTGCGGGAAACCTTCACCGGCCGCTAAGGACACCCATGGCGGCGACGCTGTTCTACGCCGA
>CAZRFC010000277.1:2277-3484 GCA_964598975.1 uncultured Mycobacterium sp.
CGCCGAGGACATTCCGGCCGTCGGCGGGGCGGCAACCGTCGAGGGAGATGAGGGCTTCCACGCCGCCACGGTGCGACGCATCCGGTCCGGGGAGACGCTCACCCTCTCCGACGGGGCCGGCACCCTGGCCGAATGCGTTGTGGAAGACACCGGGAAACGCAGTCTGACCGCCCGGGTCACAGCCCGCCGCACCGTGCCGCGGCCGGATCCTCCGGTAACGGTCGTTCAGGCGATCCCCAAGGCGGAGCGTTCCGAACTTGCCATCGAACTGGCCACCGAAGCCGGCGCCGACGAGTTCGTGGCATGGCAAGCCGAACGCTGTGTGGCCCGGTGGGACGGCGAGCGCGCGGAGAAGGGCCTGCGCCGCTGGCGCGCAGTGGCCCGGTCGGCGGCCCGGCAGTCGCGGCGGCCCTGGATTCCGCAGGTCGCCGGACCGCTGTCCACCCGGCAGCTGTGCGCCTATCTCGCCGGTAGGCCGGACGCGGCGACCCTGGTTCTGCACGAGTCCGCCGACCGCCTGATCGCAGACGTCCGGCTTGCCGGCGTCGCGGGGATCATCGTGGTGGTCGGACCCGAAGGCGGCGTGAGCGATGCGGAACTGGAGATGCTGACCGCGGCTGGCGCGGTACCCACCGTGCTGGGGCCCACCGTGCTGCGCACCTCCACCGCCGCGGCGGTCGCACTAGGGGCGCTGGGCGTTCTCACACCCCGGTGGGCGGGCGGATCGGTAGACTCAGGCTCGATATGACACCCCGCGAAACGAGTACTGCCGCGCAGGTACGCAGCAGCATGACTGTTCCGCCCGACCTCGTCATGGGTCTGTTGGGGTCCGCCGATGAGAATTTGCGGGCCATCGAGGCCAATCTTTCCGCCGAGGTTCACGTCCGCGGGAACACCGTCAATCTCTCCGGTTCCTCTGCCGACGTGGCACTCGCCGAACGGGTGATCGCCGAGTTGATTGCCATCGTGGCCGGCGGGCAGGCATTGTCGGCCGACGCCGTCCGCCGGAGTGTCGCGATGGTGGCGGGTGAGGACAACACCTCCCCTGCCGAGGTGCTGACGCTCGACATCCTGTCGAGGCGCGGAAGGACCATCCGTCCCAAAACGCTGAACCAGAAGCGCTACGTCGACGCCATCGACGCCAACACGATCGTGTTCGGCATCGGACCGGCCGTCTCCGGCAAGACCGACATGGCGATGGCCAAGG
>CAZRFC010000277.1:3494-5887 GCA_964598975.1 uncultured Mycobacterium sp.
CATCCTGACCCGGCCCGCCGTGGAAGCCGGTGAGCGCCTTGGTTTTCTGCCGGGAACGCTCAGCGAGAAGATCGACCCGTACCTGCGGCCGCTGTACGACGCGCTGCACGACATGATGGACGCCGAGGCCATTCCGAAGCTGATGAGCGCAGGGGTTATCGAGGTGGCGCCGCTGGCATATATGCGAGGCCGGACGATCAACGATTCCTTCATCATCCTCGACGAGGCGCAGAACACCACCGCCGAGCAGATGAAAATGTTCCTGACCCGGCTCGGCTTCGGCTCGAAAATCGTTGTGACGGGCGACATTACGCAGGTAGACCTGCCCGGTGGGGCGCGTTCGGGTCTGCGCGCGGCGATGGAGATCCTCGACGGTATCGACGACATCCACTTCTGCGAACTCACCAGTGCCGACGTGGTCCGCCACCGCCTGGTGTCTGACATCGTCGACGCCTACGCCAGAGCCTCCGAGCAGCCCGGGCTCAACCGGGCTCAGCGCCGGCGGCATTAGGTGCCGAAATGATCGAGGTTTCCAACGAATCCGGCATTGACGTTTCCGAAGCCGAACTCATCAGCGTCGCCCGTTTCGTCATCCGCAAGATGAACGTCAATCCGGCCGCCGAACTGTCCATGGTGCTGCTCGATCTTCCCGTGATGGCCGACCTGCACATGCGGTGGATGGATCTGCCCGGCCCGACCGACGTGATGAGCTTCCCGATGGACGAGCTGGAGCCCGGCGGCCGTCCCGATGCGCCGGAACCTGGACCGTCGATGCTGGGCGATATCGTGCTGTGCCCGCAGTTCGCGGCCGAGCAGGCCGCGGCGGCGGGCCACAGCCTGGGCCAGGAACTGGCCTTGCTCACCGTGCACGGTGTGCTGCACCTGCTGGGCTACGACCACGCCGAACCGGATGAGGAGAAGGAGATGTTCGCACTGCAGCGTCAGCTCCTCGAGGAGTGGGTCGCCGACCAGGTCGAGACTTATCACGCCGAACGGCAGGCCGAAAAGGACCAGCGACTGCTGGACAAATCCCGATACTTCGACCATTGACCGGCGGGGAACATTGACTGGATTGGCGCCGCTGGCCGGCGCGATTGCACTGATTCTGCTGGGCGGACTGTTCTCCGCGATCGACGCCGCCATCAGCACGGTGTCGACGGCCCGGGTCTCTGAACTAATCCGCGAGGAACGTCCGGGTGCGGTGCGACTCGGCCAGGTGGTCAGGGAGAAGCCGCGCTACATCAATCTCGTTGTGCTGCTCCGGATCGCCTGCGAGGCCACCGCCGCGGTGCTGATGGTGGCCTACCTCAACGACCGTTTCGGCTTGCGGTGGGCATTGGTGGGGACCGCGGTCATCATGACCGTCGCCAGTTTCGTCGCGGTGGGGGTGGGACCGCGTACCCTTGGCCGCCAGCACGCCTATCCCATTGCGCTGGCTTCAGCGCTTCCGCTGCAGGCGATTTCGGTGCTGCTAGCCCCGATCAGCCGGCTGCTCATCCTGCTCGGTAACGCCCTCACCCCGGGCCGCGGATTCCGCAACGGCCCGTTCGCCTCAGAGATCGAACTGCGCGAGGTGGTCGACCTGGCCCAGCAGCGCGGCGTGGTGGCCGATGACGAGCGCAAGATGATCCAGTCGGTCTTCGAACTCGGCGACACCCCCGCGCGCGAGGTGATGGTGCCGCGCACCGAGATGGTGTGGATCGAGAGCGATAAGAGCGCCGCCCAGGCGACCACGCTGGCCATTCGGAGCGGGTACTCCCGGATGCCGGTGGTCGGTGAAGACGTCGACGACATCCTCGGTGTGATCTATCTGAAAGACCTTGTGCGACGCACCTATTATTCCGCCAGCGCCGCCCGGGACATCACCGTCGCCGAGGTGATGCGACCCGCGGTGTTCATTCCGGACTCCAAGCCACTCGACGACCTGCTCAAGGAGATGCAGCGCGACCGGATCCACATCGCATTGCTGGTCGACGAGTACGGCGCCACCGCAGGCCTGATCACCATCGAGGATGTTCTCGAGGAGATCGTCGGTGAGATCGCCGACGAATACGACACCAACGAGGTCGCCCCGGTCGAGGAACTGGGGGACCGGATGTTCCGGGTTTCGGCACGGCTTCCCATCGAGGACGTCGGCGAACTCTACGACATCGAATTCGACCCCGACCTCGACGTCGACACGGTGGGCGGACTCATGGCACTGAAACTGGGCCGCGTTCCACTGCCCGGCGCCGAGGTGGTGGCACACGGGCTCCGATTGCGGGCTGAGGGCGACCGCGACCACCGCGGCCGGGTCCGGATCGGCACGGTTCTGGTGCGCCCCGCCGAACCCGAGGCGGACACCACGGACGCGGCGGTCGGACCCACCGGTGAATGAGCCTTTTCGGTCCGGC